>JAZRAT010000109.1:0-24610 GCA_045634725.1 Alistipes sp.
CTTCTTCTGAATGAACTCAAGGAGCTGCTTGCTCGCATCGAATTTTACTGACTGAATCTGTACGTTCATAGGTCATAAAGTATTAAGTTTATATATAGTGTCGGATGCTCGCGTGGCACCCAACTGTCCGTCATGCCCTATTGCTACCAAACACTGCGCCACGCTACTCCCTCTCGCGGGGGTGCGCCATGGCATAGGTATGCTTGAGACGCTCTATGTCGAGGTGGGTATAAACTTGTGTCGCCTTGAGGGAACTATGTCCGAGGAGCTCCTGAATCTCGCGCAGGTCACCACCCTCGTTCAACACCTTCGTAGCGAAGGTATGTCTGAGCACATGGGGCGATGTTTTACCCTGAACACCAACACCTTTGAGCTTTCTGTCGACTATACGCTCCACGGTGCGACGGCTTATACGCTCACCTTTCTTTGATAAAATTAGCGCTTTTTTTTGACCTGTGCAAATATTTTGCGAAGAAATTTGAATAAAATACTTTTCTATAACCTCACGCAACGAACCTAAAAGTGGCTGTATGCGCTCCTTGCGGCCCTTACCCATAACGCGCAAAGTGGTGTAATCAGCCGATATATCCGAGGCATTGGCTTCGACAAGCTCCGAGAGGCGCAGACCCGCAGTATATATAAGAAGTATGACAAGGGCATCGCGCAGACGCTCGAAGTCGTTCGAGGCTATATCCTCGCGCAACTCCGCCACGACATCCTCCATGCGCGTATCGGGGACAAATGTCGGCAGTCGCTTGGGAGCTTTATACTGGCGCAGAGTCTTCATCAGGTCCCTCTCCACATGGCCATGCGCGAGCATCCAGCGCCAGAAGGTGCGCAACGACGCCATGGTACGGTTTACGCTCGTAACCTTGAGCTTACGTTTCTCGCCGAGGTAGACCATCCACTCCTCGACATCCTCGCGCCTGATGGCCTTAGGGTCGAAGCTCTCGTGTGTAACGCCACAGAACGCAACGAAGTCGTCGACATCGCGACGATAGTTGCGCACCGTAAGTGGCGAGTAGCGACGCTCCGCCTCAAGCCATAGTATGAATTCGTCGATAAGCATCTACCCCACTACTTAAAGAATTTGTAGTGGAAAAGCAACAAGTAGACAACAGCAACAGAGATATAGGCATCGGCAACATTGAATACCGCGCCAAAGAAGTAACCATCCTGACCCACAAGGAAGCTCAGGAAATCGGGGCAGTTCTCCCACTTGAACAATGGGAGGTGTATCATGTCGATGACATCGCCCATAAGGAAGCCAGCATCCTGACTATCAAGCGTCCAGCCATAGAACATACAATCTACCATGTTACCAATAGCACCCGCCAAGATGAGCACCACACCCACGAAGATACCCGCGGGAACGCCCTCACGCTTTAGGAGTTTGTAGATGCCGTAGATGATAGCTCCAATCATCACGAGGCGGAAGAGGCTCAACGCTATCTTACCCCACTCGCCACCGAGCTGCATGCCGTACGCAAAGCCTGGGTTCTCGACATAGCAGAGGTTGAACCACGAGAAGACGGGAGTGACATCACCCACCTCCATATTTGCGTGCACGAGCATCTTAACTATCTGGTCGATAACGACGAGGAGGATGGTCGCAAAAGCGATGATGTAGCCCTTATTTATATTTTTCAAGCTCATAATAATCAGTGTTATAGGTTTTTAGTTATGGGTGACGGTGCAATGCTAACACCCTCGTCACAAATAATTTTCGCACAAATATACAAAATTTCAAAAAAATATGCTACTTTTGCGCTACGTTTCGATGCCCAGGTGGCGAAATGGTAGACGCGCTCGTTTCAGGTGCGAGTGCTTAACGGCATGTAGGTTCGAGTCCTATCCTGGGCACTAAGGCTTTCTCTGCAAAGGAGAAGGCCTTTTTTTGTGTCCAGAATAGACCTATACACAACAAGCTTTTTTATTGACGAAACTCTTTTGACTATATAGTATTAAGGTATATTGGATTTTTTTTGTATCTTTGTGCCCGAATTTAATAATAAGCAATTATGGCAGGAAGTAACTTTGTCGACTATGTTAAGATTTTTGCACGCTCAGGTCACGGTGGTGCTGGCTCATGCCACTTCCGTCGTGAGAAGTTCGTAGCCTTCGGTGGCCCCGATGGCGGTGACGGCGGTAAGGGCGGCAGCATCATTCTTCAGGGCGACAGCCAGTATTGGACACTTATCCACCTCAAATATAAGCGCCATCAGTTTGCTGAGGATGGCGAGAATGGTCATGGCGCACGCTCAACAGGTGCCGACGCCAAGGACATCATCATCCCCGTACCCCTCGGCACGGTAGCAAAGCGCGTATATACCGACGAGGAGACAGGCGAGACATACACCGAGTCTGTGGGTGAGGTTACGGAGCATGGCGAGCAGCTCGTGCTACTCAAGGGTGGCCGTGGCGGCTTGGGCAACTGGCACTTCCGCACAGCAACAAACCAGACACCCCGCTACGCACAGCCTGGCGAGGAGGGCGAGGAGGGTGCATTCATCCTCGAGCTTAAGGTCTTGGCAGATGTAGGCCTCGTGGGCTTCCCCAATGCGGGTAAGTCGACACTCCTTTCTGTCGTCTCTGCTGCTAAGCCTAAGATTGCGAACTACGCCTTTACGACACTTGAGCCTAACCTCGGCATCGTGTCGGTGCGCGACGACCACTCATTCGTGATGGCCGATATCCCTGGTATCATCGAGGGTGCACACGAGGGTCGCGGTCTCGGAACACGCTTCTTGCGCCACATCGAGCGTAACTCGGTGTTGCTCTTCATGATTCCTGCCGACAGCGACGACATCGCCGCCGACTACGACATCTTGTTGGGTGAGCTCACACAGTACAACCCCGAGTTGTTGGACAAGGAGCGCTTCTTGGCTATCACCAAGTGTGACATGCTCGACGAGGAGCTTATCGAGCAGATGAAGGCACATTTGCCCGAGGGCATCGAGTCCATCTTCATCTCTTCGGTTGCGAACATGAACATCACGCAGCTCAAGGACATGCTCTGGCGAGCACTCACAAAGTAGAACAAATCCATAATAATATAAGTGCGCGAAGGAGGTTACCACGATTTGTGGTAGCCTTTTTCCTTTATATATGTAGTATATTTTGAAAAATTAGTGTATCTTTGTGCGTAATTTGTCTTTAACTAAAAAACATACAGACTACATGAAGAAGATTTTTTCAATTTTGTTCTTGGCAGCACTCGTCATGGTGGCATGCGACAATGGCGGTAACGAGGAGGTAAAGCCCTCAATCACCGTTACCTCTGGCGATGTTATCGAGGTTGCTGCAGAGGGTGGTGAGGCTGAGATCATCTATGCTATTGCAAACGGCGAGAACACAAAGGTTAATGTTAGCGAGAACGCTACATGGATCGACGCCGAGCAGGATGGCAATGCTATCAAGCTCACTATCAAGGCTAACGACACAGCCACTGAGCGCGAGGCAGTTGTTACACTCAAGTACTACGCTTCAACTGCAAAGGTTACCGTGAAGCAGGCTGGCAGCGAGTACGACGTGGTATTTGCAGCAAAGCGCTTCGAGGGTATCTATTTCGGTAATGAGTACTCTGACTGCCCCAACTACTATGTTATCCTCTCGGACGTAGGCACAAACGCTGATGCTACAGCCAAGGCAAATGGCACATACTACTACTTCGATATGTATAGCAATGTTGTAGCCGACGATGCATACCCCATTCTTCCTGATGGCGAGTACACCTTCGACGCTACAAATAGCTTCGCCGACAAGACCTTCTCGGATGAGAGCAGCTGGTATGCTGTAACGGGTGCTGATGGCAAGGTTGCAAAGGCTGCTAACTTCAAGGAGGCTACCGTAACTGTCAAGAATGGTAAGTTCTCGGCAATCATCGTAATGGATGACGACACAACACACAAGGTATCATTCGAGGGCGAGCTTTTGGTTGCTACGGGTTACATCCTTTCAACATTCACTGAGGATGTAGAGTTCGCAGTCGAGGGCGCCAACATCACTGCGACTAACTATGGCGACACCTTGGAGGTGGGTCAGCAGAACTGGTTTATCGAGGCTGTGAAGGGTAACGACTACTTCTGCTTCGAGGTATTCACCTCAAACGCAGAGTCATGCGACGGCATCTATCAGGTGCTTCCTACCGACAGCAAGGACTACATCAACAAGTTTATCCCTGGTCTCTTTGGTGAGGATGGCTTGATCGGTTCGTGGTATGCTAAGCTTACTAACAACACCATCAAGGGCGATGTTATGGCTCCTATGAGCAGTGGTATGATTCGCATCACAACCGAGGGTAACGCCATGACCATCGAGCTTGGCTGTAAGGATGATGCTGGCAACAACATCACCGGCTCGGTTAAGGGTAACATCAAGTAATACAGGGCTGCGAATTGCTATTTTAGAAAAAAATCGTACTTTTGTATTTCGTAAGACTACAAAACTTTAACACTAAAAATAACCATTATGAAACTAAAGAATTTGTTCTATTTGTTGCTTGCTATGCCTTTGGCATTTGCAGCATGTGAGGAGACTCCCGAGGTTAAGCCACAGCCTGAGAAGGAGCCCGTATTGACTCTCACATCAGACGCTACTATGGAGTTCGAGGCTCAGGGTGGCGAGGGTGTTATCACCTACACTTTGGAGAACGCTAAGGAGGGTGTTGAGCTCACTGTAACTTGCACTGCTGACTGGGTATCTAACCTCACTGATGGCGAGACTATCACTTTCACTGTTGAGGCTAACGAGGCTGAGGAGGCACGCGAGGCTACTATCGCTGTTGCTTACGACGCTAAGTCATTCGAGGTTACCGTTAAGCAGGAGGGCAAGAAGGAGACTCCTAAGGCTCCCGTATTCGAGCTCGTATCTGAGGCGGTTATGGAGTTCGGCCAGGATCAGACATTGGGTACTATCGAGTTCAACCTCGAGAACGCTATCGCTGGCGTAGAGGTTGAGGCTAAGGCTAACGCTTCTTGGATCTCTAACGTAAGCGTTAAGGATAACACCATCGAGTTCGTAGTTGCTGCTAACACTGGTGCTGCACGCGAGGCTAAGATCACTGCTACTTACGGCATGTTGGAGTTCAAGGTTACTGTAAAGCAGGCTGCGTATGTTGCTCCCGCTCCAGTTCTTGAGATCACATCTACACTCGAGGCATTTACTGCTGAGGGTGGCGAGGGCGTAATCGCTTACGTTTTGGAGAACGCTATTGAGGGTGTTGAGCTTCAGGCTTCAGCAGATGTTGAGTGGATCACTTTCACTTCAGTTGCTGATGGCGTTGTAACATTCACAGTTGCTAAGAACGAGACTACTTCTATGCGTGGTGGTAACATCACTTTGACTTACGGCGAGGTTTCTGCATCTATCAAGGTTGAGCAGTACCAGGAGGGTTACGACCCAAATATGAACTACGCAGTATTCTCTGTTATCGAGACTTGGGCTGATTCTAAGAACGGTGGTAAGCAGTGGAACGTAACTTTCGTTGAGAAGGTTGACCTTATGGGCGAGTGCCAGACAGTTATCAGCTTCTACATGGAGGAGGGTAACGCACAGCGCATTGTTGATGGTACTTACTCTGTAGCTAACGGTGGCATCCTCGTTAACTCTGCATCTCAGAACGGCTACTCTACATACCGTGGCAACACTTCTGAGAGCATCGACATCACTGACGCAGAGTTCACTGTATCTGTTGACACTGAGGCAAAGGAGATCACTATCAACGGTACATTCCAGGCTGGTACAAACATCGTAACTTTGAACTACACAGGTGGTGTCCGCGGCATGGACCTCACTGAGTCTACAGGTGCTGCAAACCACGTTACTGAGTGGACTTCATTCACTGGTAAGTACTGGAACGGCTACAACAGCGATAGCGAGTTCATGTTCCAGGGTGTATCTGCAGATGGTTCTATCGAGGTAATGTTCGACTGCTACACATATCCTAAGGTTACTGACAAGATCGCTCCAGAGGGTGAGTACATCATCGCTCCATGGGAGGCTAAGCAGAACTATGTTGATGGCGACAAGTTCGTTATGGATCAGTCAACAATCACATTGAACACTATCAAGGCAAACCTTAAGAGCGGTACCTTGACAGTTGAGCACATCTCAGGTGGTTACAAGGTAAGCTTCAACTTCGTTGATACTCTTGACCGTGAGGTATCTGGCGTATTCGAGGGCACACTCACAGGTGGTACAATGAACCAGCCAGAGTAATCTGACTAAACTTATAGCAAAGGGCTATCCGCAAGGATGGCCCTTTTTTGATTAGTCAATTTTGCTTAATTTGCTTAATTGAAAAAAATAGTGTATTTTTGTAAAATGTTAGGTGAATATCAACAACAAACTAAAACTAATAACTATGAGAATCAAAAATCTACTATTCTTACTCATGGCGTTGCCTTTGGCATTCGTCGCTTGTGAGACTCCCGATCAGCCCGTTGACGAGGTGAAGAACCCCACCGTGGCTATCACCGTTGGCGAGACTACAGAGTCATCTATCGCCTTCACAATCACATCTACGGATGCTGATGAGGTTAAGTACCTCGTTGTAGAGAGCGCCGAGGGCACTCCTACCGCTACTGAGGTATTGGCAAACGGCACAGCAGCAGAGGCTAATGCCGAGGCTGGCTGCTACGTTGCAGAGCTCAAGGCCGAGACCGAGTACACAATCGTTGCTGCTGCGAAGAACACAAAGGCTGTTGTTAAGGCCGAGGCAAAGGCAACTACAAAGAAGGGTGGCGACGAGCCCACACCTCCTACTCCTCCCGCTGATGAGTACGACGTGACATTCGCCGCTAATGAGGCGCACATCGAGTACTATGGCGACCAGTTCTCTCCTGGCTACAACTACTATATCGTGCTCTCTGACGTGGGCGTAGTGCTTACCGAGAACGAGATGAAGTTCAAGGAGACAGGTATCTACTACCTCCTCGACCTCTATGCTGCAGACTCTGCCGAGAACAACAACTTCACAGTGCCTAATGGCACGTATAAGGCAGCTACATCTTTTGCAGCCGGCACATTCGGTCTTGGCGACTACGGCGCAGGCTTGAACATCGTTGAGGGCGTTCCTACATACTACATCTACGCTGATGGCGAGGTTGTGGTATCTGATGGCAAGATCGAGGCTGTTATCACCATGGAGGATGGCGCAAAGCACAAGATCACTTACGAGGGTAGCCTCTACTTTGGTGACAATGGCGAGGAGCCCGAGCCTCCCGTTAGCGATGAGTTCTCAGCTACACACACCGCTACAAAGTGGCTCTGGGGTGGCGCATCAAACTATGGCAACAAGTACCAGGTAGTTGGCGACAACTTCTCTATCGACGTACACTTCCCCGCACAGTTTGCTCAGGAGAACTCGCTCACTGCGGGCGACTACATCTGGTCATCAACAACAATGTTTGGCTACAACGACTTCGACAATGAGTTCACAACACGCTCATTCACTGTTGAAGGCTCTTCTGTAGCAGTGGATGCAGGTTCTGCAAAGGTTGAGGCTAATGGCGACGAGTACCACATCGAGCTTACACTCAACGGCCGCGACGGCTTCAAGTATATGATTGAGTACAACGGCAAGCTCAACGACAATGGCTCAGTAGGTGGTGGCGAGACTACAGGCAATGTGGCATTCTCAAAAATTGAGTATGTAACATACAACTCAGGCTACGGCTTCTATGAGTATAAGCTCACTAACGCTGCGGGCGACAAGATGTCACTCTATGTTAACGACTATCAGGCAAAGGATTATGTAATCTACTCTGACGACTCTTACGAGTGGATCACACGCTCTTATGCTGGTAACCTCGGTTACTTCTCAACTGCAAACATCGTTGTTGGCGGCGTATCATACGAGGCTGTATCTGGTGGCATGGTCGTAGTAACTGATGAGGATACATACGCTATGGACATCACCATCAACCTCACTATGGCAAGTGGCGCAGAGATGACATTCACAGTAAATGGCAAGATGAACGAGGAGAATAGCGGTGGTAACACCCCCGCAGAGCCTACAAAGCTCGCTACGCCCTCTGTATCGGGTGTCGTATCGGGCAACGCTGCTACAATCAGCTGGCAGCAGGTTGCAGGTGCTAAGGACTACACCGTAACTCTCAACGGCTCACTCGTTAGCACTGTTGCTGAGACCTATGTTGTATATACCGACCTCGAGTATGGCGTAACATATAGCGTATCAGTTGTTGCAAACCCCGCTGATAGCGCAGTAAACAGCGCTTCAGACGCTGGCACTGCAACATTCACTACCGAGGCAGATCCCAACGAGGGTGGCAACGAGGGCGGCAACGAAGGCGGTGCAAGCTTCGAGAACTGGGTATTCGACGCATCACTCAACATGGGCGCAGGTATCATCACCGTAACTGATGGCTCTCACACCGTTGAGTTTACATTGAACCAAGTTAGTGGCGGTAAGTTCTACATCTTTGACAATGGCGTATTAAACATCACTAAGGTTGTCGTAAATGGCGTTGAGACTACCGATGCATCAGGCACCGTAGATATGAGCTCAAATAACAGCTACTACATTGTACTTGACTGTACCATCAATGGCGTTAAGTACACAGGTAAATCAAACAACCCTGTAGTATAAAAGTGACCTCAAATAGTAGAAAAGTGCTGTTCATGTTGTGAGCAGCACTTTTTTTTTACTACCTTTGCTCAAAACATCAAGCTATGAAAAGAGGCATCATACTTTTTGCGACACTTACCCTCGCTACCCTGCTTGCGGGATGTGAGCTATACAACAGGGGCGAGAATAAGCCACCCCAGCCCAATACCAACGAGGTGGAGTTCAACGCCACACACCTCATCGGCGACTACTATGGCGACATCTACGACAACGGTCTGGGCAACTACTATATCTACCTGTCTAACGTAAGCATAGAGGAGGATGGCAGTTATAAGCCACATGGCTGCTACTACATCTTGGACATAACCGCGCCTAAAAGTAGCTACCACAACGAGCGAATACAACTCCCCTCGGGGCACTACGTTCTTGATAAGGAGGGCACTAATGGCGAGTTCACCTTCTCCTTTGGGCGCTCACTCTACGTCGAAACGGACTACGCGGGCGAGCCATTCCGAGAGACCAAGTTCGACAGCGGCTCGATGTATGTCAACAACGCGGGCATCACGCTTACGGTGACTATCGGCGACAAGACTCATATCGTAACGTACGGAGCATCGCCCTATGTGAATAATCGTGGCGAGAATGGCACACACTCGACACTTGCCGAGGATAGAACACTTTCGCTTAATAATCATGTGCTCTACTACTACCCTTGTGGCGACTACTACGCTACGGGGCTTGATAATTGGATGCTTCTGGTCTACCCCAACGACAACGAGGGCGACATCCTGCAGTTCGACATCATGACCGCGAAGGATAGCGACAACCCATACGGCACATATATCGTGGGTGATAGCGCCACCGCCAACAGCTTCCTTAAGGGCGTAATGACACTATACGAGGGTGAGAACTACATGGAGGGCTCATGGTACTACACCTCGGACTATGCTGACATGGCACCACTCGTTGGAGGTTCGCTGAGCATTAGCGAGGAGGACTACGGCGTAGCGAAGCTCACATTCTACATGAAGGACGACCGAGGCAACGACATCATAGGTTCCTGGAGAGGCTTCATGGAACTCTACCCCTACTAATCCACGATAAAAAGCTGTCCATAAGTGGGCAGCTTTTTTTTGTAAATGGCAAAAGGCGAGATAAACATTTCAACCAAAAAGTTTGTAAAATTGAATAAAATTATTTAATTTTGTTATACGCTTTGGCGCAGTATGTGCAAAGAAGATTAACTAACCAAATAACTACTATTATGAAAATCAAGAACTTATTCTACTTGTTGCTTGCATTGCCATTGGCATTTGCAGCATGTGAGGAGACTCCCGAGCCTACTCCAAATCAGAAGGAGGCGGTGTTGACTCTTACCTCTGAGGCAGTTTTGAACTTCGACGCTGAGGGTGGCGAGGCAGAGATTACCTACATTTTGGAGAACGCTGTCGAGGGCACTGAGCTCACAGCATCTTGCGAGGCTAATTGGGTTGAGGCAGTTGCTGGCGATAAGGTACGCGTAACTGTTGCCGCTAACGAGGGCGAGGCACGCGAGGCAAAGGTTGTTGTGGCATACGGCAACAAGAGCTTCGAGGTTGCTGTAAAGCAGGCTGCTAAGGCTGATGCTCCTGCCAAGGAGTATCTCTACGACGAGGAACTTGCTTATGCTGAGCGCGTTCCATTGGCAGAGTATGGTTTCCCCGACAACTACTACCTCATTGGTTTCTACGATGAGAGTGGCGAGATTCTCTTGGGCGTTGTTATCGTAGGCGCAGAGGGTGAGTCTATCCTCGAGGCTGGCACATACACCGTTGCTAATGGTGGCCTTATGATTGAGGGCTTCGAACTCTACATTGGCGAGACTGAGGAGTACTTCTTCGAGGGTGGCGACGGCACTATCGTTGTTGGTGGCGACATCGACGGCTACACATTCGACATTGAGCTTACTGATGCTGATGATCAGAACTTCCACTTCACATTCGAGGGCGTTGTTAACGGCATGGACCTCAATGGTAACCTCCCAACCGAGGCTGTTAACTTGGTATTAGAGGACCTTGAGGGTGAATACTACGGCACTGAGTACAGCGACACATACAACTACTATGTATTGCTCTCTGACTTGGGTACCAACGAGAATGGCTACGCATACGCAGGTGGTACATACTACTACATGGACCTCTACAGCGTTGAGGGCGAGGTAGACGAGGAGGGTTACATCCACATCCCCGCAGGTACCTACACCTTCGATGCTAACGACTCTACTGCAGAGTGGACCATGGGTAACTACTACTCAGAGTACGCTAAGGTTAATGCCGACGGTACAGCCTACGAGGCACGCAGCCACTACGAGGCTGGCCAGGCTGTGGTAACCGAGAATGGCATCACTCTTACTGTAACTATCAGTGGCGTTCAGCACACCGTGACATACAACGGCACTCCTAAGCTCTATGTTGGCACTAACGGTGGCGGCAGCGGCGAGAATGTCGAGATGGAGGCTAACTACGCTTATGCTAACTACTTCGGCGACCAGTATTCTCCTGGCGTTGCAGACAACTACTACCTCTTCCTCTCTGACATCGGCCTCGACGCTGAGGGTTGGGAGCAGGCAAATGGTACATACTACCGCTTCGACATCTACGCTCCTATCTCTGCGGACAACGCCACAAAGATTCCAGCAGGTACCTACGAGGTTGATATGACCGACTCAAGCGCACTCTGGACTGCATCATTGTCATACAGCGCATACTACGTTCTCGATGAGTATGGTTGGGACTATGTAGCTAACGACTACCCCGCAAGTGGCACTATCGTTGTTGGCGAGGACGGCACTATCGTAGCTGAGGTTACAATGTTGATGAGCGGTGCTACTCACAAGGTTACTTACAATGGTGGCGACATCGTTGTTTACGACAACTCAAGCAGCGGCGAAGGTGGTGAGGGCGACGGCCCATACTCAACACTCTTGAGCGACTGGAACTGCAACCTCTCGGCACACACACTCTACTATGAGGGTTATGGCGACTGGTACGAGGTAGGCTACCAGAATTGGGTGATTGCTATCATGCCTAACTCACAGGAGGGTGACTTCGTGCAGTTCGACATCTTGGCAGGTGCTGACAGCTACACATCATTCGAGGGTGAGTACACCATCAGCGACAGCCTCGGCGCATATACTGCATACCCTGGCTACATCGATGACGGCTGGATGTCAGGTAGCTGGTACTACAAGGAGGATGGCGTTACTATGGCTCCATTCGTAGATGGTTGGGTTGACATCGTCAACAATGGCGACGGCACATACACCGTAGAGTTCGACGTATGGGATGACTGCGACTACAACGTGACTGGCAAGTGGACTGGCGAGATTGCTCCCGCAGCTGAGCTTCAGTCTGCAACACGCAGCAGCTCAATGAAGCAGTTCAACAGCATCGTTGTTAACGAGGCAGCTCCCGTTGCTAAGGAGCGCATCGTGGCAAAGAGCGTTAAGGCATCTGCTCCCGTTAAGGGCTTGAAACTCCGCTAATGGCTTAGGCTGACATACTATCGCCCTCGGGCGATATCGCAACACCCCTGCAAGGTCTCTTGCAGGGGTGTTTTTTGATTCTGGTTTGTAGGGGTACTCCTTTGCTGTCATTCTGAACGAAGTGAAGAATCTCCTCGCAGACGATACGCTATCAACTGCGGCTCTGGTCGGCTCTGAGGAGATCCTTCGCTACGCTCAGGATGACATACTAAGCGAGAGATTGCCGCGTCGGGCATAGCCCTCCTCGCAATGACGGGGTGCTTGATTTGTCATTCTGAACGAAGTGAAGAATCTCCTCGCGGACGATACGCTATAAACTGCGGCTCTGGTCGGCTCTGAGGAGATCCTTCGCTACGCTCAGGATGACATAAAAATCCCTCGGGCGAGTACCAAAGTACCAACCCGAGGGATTTTCGCTTAAAAGGGCGGCATGACACCGCCCTATGCAATGTAGATGTTACTTGCTATTGTCGTACATCTCAAGACCTGAGCAAGCGAAAGTACCTGCAATCTTGTGGCCGTTGTCGTCCATACAGTCGAACTCTACGACGAAATTAATACCCTCCTCGCGGATTGTGATAGTACCATCAACGATAGGTGCTACATCATCAGTGCCGTAGTAGTTATCCACAGCTACGAAGTACCATGAGCTGCCCCAGCCATTTGCATAGTAACCTGCGATAAAGGTGTTCTTTGCAGCATCAGCCTCCTCAACACAAGTGTAAGTACCCACGATGTTTGAAGCGTTGAACTCTACGCTATCAGTTACGATATCGATGATGAAGTAGTCGCCATTGATGTTTGTACCAGGCAATACCATACTTACTGTCCAGTTTGAAGCGCCGAGACCGTAGTAGTCGCCGAAGTAGTTAAGGCGGATAGTACCATCGGTGTGGTTGAATGTGAGGTCCTCGGTAAGAGTTGAGTAGTAGTCAGGCGCGGGAACCTCGATGTAGCCGAGCTCCAAAGAACCCTCATATACTACGCGGTGTACCTTGCCATCATTCATTTTCAAGATAGCCTCAATCTTGTCCTCTGTAACGATAACAACACCATCCTCAATCTTTGTCTCCTTGTATGAGCCACTCTCAAATGTCTCAAAACGAACGCTATAGAAAGAATTAAAAGTATTGCCCATGTCAGAGTTTAGGTAGTCGTATGCATAAACGCCATGGGGAAGGACTGTTGTTGCAGATGCATCAGGATAAGTCTTAGAGTAGATGTCGAAACGGTAGTATGTATCGAGGTAGAGGTCGCCCCAACCTGTTGTACCGTTCTTCGAGAGGATAACGAAGTAGTTGGGATCCTGTGTAGATGAAGCACCGAAGTACTCGCCATTGAGTGCTGTAGCCACAAACTCTACATCTGGAACCATACCCTCAGCCTGACGTACGAATACGTCGAACGACTGCTCGCCATACTTTACATTAAGTGTTGCAACGCGCGACTCCTCAACATTGTTGAAATCTACGTTGAAAGTGATAGTCTCTGCAACGGTGATGTTGTTTACCCAATCAACGTTAGCAGTAACTGCGGGCTTTGCACCCTCCTTGCCGCCAGTGATAGTGTAGTTTACAACACCCTCACCACCATAGAAGGCTACCTCAATAGACTTCTCCGTAACAGCAAGAGTACCCTTAACCTCGTCGTTGCCACCCTCGGGGCCCTCAGGAGTCTCACATGCTGCAAAGGCCACGAGAGCCACAGCAAGCATCAAAAAATACTTCTTCATAATTTTGTAAATGTTTATTGTTTAGTTTGTCAATTACTCGCAACTCTGATCCTGATAGTCGAGGATGACGCCCTGGAATGTACCAACTATGCGATTACCGTTGTCGTCAGTGCTATCGAACTCGAATGTGTAGTCGTTAGAGCCGTTCTTTGTCACCTTTACAGTACCAGATGTCATAGGCGCAGCCTGCGACATATCTACCTGGCTCTGCACACACCAGAGATACCATGCGTGCAACTGAAGGCTATCGTCACGAAGGCGACCTACGGGGATGGTATAAGCATAGTCCGTTGTATTCTCGTCGTGGAACTTGTACTCGCCAACGATACCGTCGAGGTTAGCAAAGCCACCGAGCTCCTTGGGTACGATAAGGTCCAAAATGATGTAGGCACCATTGTAGGGGTTAGTCTCCGCTACCATGTCGATAAACCATACATCGTGGCCCACGCCGAGGTGGTCACCACGGTAGCGTGCGTTGATGCGACCATCTGTAACATTGATGTTGATGTCGCTGGTGTACTGGCTCACGGGGTATACATCAGCATAGGTATTCTTGATATAGTCCTCCATGACTGTTGAGCCGTGGTACTCGATATGGTGAACCGAGCCATCGAAGAATGTCACATCTGCGATAATACTGTCCTCGGTAACTACGAGCGTTGCGTCAGCATAGGCTGTAGTAGTGTAGGCAGGAGTAAAGAGGTAGCTGTTATCTTTGTAGCCGTCGATAGTGCCAGGATTACCAGAGCGTGTGTGGTCCATCTTGTAAGTACCCACAGGGATGCGGTGTGTAGAGTTGAACGACGAAGCGGTGTCAGAGTAGATGTCAAAACGATACTCCGTAGCGCCATCCTGCTTCGACTGGTAGTGGTCAGCTTGCATATCGCCAAGGATTACGAAGTAGTTGAAGCCCTTGGTGTTGATATACTTACCCCAGTAAGTACCACCGAGGTGTGTAGCGTTGAACGTAACATCGGCATGCTTCATACCCTTCTGCTTAACCATAACCTGGAAGCTATACTCGCCATACGACACCTTGATGGTCGCGCTACGCTCCTCCTCGCCATCGTATGCAGCCACGTTGAATGTCACCTTACCCTCCTGGGTGCTTGTAAGGTTCTCAATCCAGTTTACAGCTGTTGCAGCCTCTGCAACATTTGCACGAGTTGCATCGAGCTTCTCGAACTCGTATGTAATAACGCCCTGGCCACCTGCAGCCTCGAAGTTCATAACAGACTGCGACGTGAGCTTAATCTTGAGGTTTGCATCAACCTCGTTTTTACCACCCTCAGGTGTCTCGCACGCTGTGAGTGCGACTGCCACAAGGGCAATCAAAGAGAGAATCTTTTTCATTTTAGTATTTGTAGTTTTATAGGTTATACATCTTATTTCTTATAGTCGAAGCCAACCGACGAGCCAAACTCGCAAATCGACGTTGTCACAACCTCATACTTGCCATTATACTTCTCACTTGGAGCAGAGAGAACCGCAATAAGCTTAAAGTTCTCCTTATTCCAGAAATTGGCACAGAAGAGGTCGAACTCCATGATGCGACTCAACGTAGTACCCGCCTCGATATATCCGAAGTCTATGCCCGAGATGTCAGAGTTTGATACTCCCGTGGGGGCGTCACGCATAACATTCGAGTGGGTATGCATCCACTCTGCCGTCGCTGCAGTCTGCTTGGCATAGATATCATCCTCGAGCACCCACAACGATAGTTTATAGTTCTGAGCAACCGAAGACTTCACCGATGCGCTCACCACAATCTTATCATCGACAATCTTCGCCGCATAGGCGATAGATGCTGCGGGGTTCTCCTCCCATAGGTCGTCGATGCGCTGCTCGAGCTGATACTTACCCGTGTAGTTGAAGCAGTAGTTGGTGGTGAAGCTTGGATAACCCGTAAGCCTATCGCCCGTAGAGCATACGCCGACATAGTAGTTCCACAATGTACGCGCAGCCGAAGAGTAGCACACCTCATTAGAGCTAAAGGTATAAGCGTAGACCACGTTGAACTTATCCTTGTATTCCGCCTTCTCCTGCGTGTCGTGGATAGCCTGCTTCACGCCTGGACAATATGAACAACCGAGACCCGTATGGTCTACGATAAGCATGCGCTGGTTGAAGTCGAAGCTCTCGGGGGCACTATCCTCGGGCAACTCGGGAGCGTATGCGGGCGTCACCGTAACGCTACATATCTTCGACTTCAGGCCGTTATACTTCGCGTAGAACGACAAGTCGCCACTCTCGGTTGTAGTGTAGGGGTTAGCAACCTCCTCGTTGGTGTAGTTTGCGTGGATTGTAGCGTCGGCCGTAACATCCTCATCCTCGTAGATTACGGTGAAGGCTACCGCCTCGCCACTCTTTACAACCGCCTTATCGGCCTTGAGCGTCACCTCGCTGCTTGCAGCATCCTGATCAACAAAGATGGTGAGCTCCGAGCCCATGTAGTTAACCGAGATCTTGGCATTACGCTTACTGAAATCTCGGTTACGCTCGACGCTAAATGTCGCCTCCGTAGATGTGATGTTGTCGATTGTGAGCCACTCCTTGTTCGATGTAACCTCGGGGAGCATCGCGGTATCCTCGCCCTTAAGCGTATAGAGGATAGTAGCCTCGCCACCCTTGGAACTAATGGCCATCTTACGCTCCGATGTTATCTCAATGAGCATCTCACCGTCCGATGTCGCACCCTCCTGCTGAATGCCAACGGTAATGCTCTCCTGGCCATAGGTCAGAGTGACCATACCGACACGGCTCTGCGAGGTGTGGTTGACATCGACATAGAGTGTTACGCTCTGGCCAACTGCAATATCACCAATCCAGTCACTCGCCGACGTCACCTCAAGGGCCATACCCTCCACGGGGTCAGTAATGTTGTAGTTAATCTCCACATCGCCACCCTCAGCACCAATGCTGATGATACCCTCGATATCTACCGAGAGGTGTGGAGCAGTGGGTTTAGGCTGTGGCTCTACGGCAGGCTCTCCACACGAAGCGAAGAGCACTGCAACAAGAGCAAATAGTATGTATAACCTCTGCATTTTCATTATCCTAACTTGTAGTTTTTTTACTTCTCAGGGTTGTTGAGCTCGTGGCCACCCATATTTCCGAAGAATGGGTCGAAACCAATCTCGCCGACATAGTGCATCTTCAACACGTCGAGCGTAGCTGTGCGCATATCAACAAAGATATCGTACTTGCCATCCTTATGCTCAATAGTCATAGAACCATCCAAGATGGGCACCTCGCGACCACGAATCTTTGCGATACAGTACTCTGTATCGAAGCACCAGCCTGTACCCTCGGTGTCACCGATGTAGTATGTACCCGCGGGGATTACGTAGTTTACAATAGTCTCATCGCCAGCCGTAAAGTCGAGAGTAAGCACAATGTCGTTGGTAATGAGGTAGAGGATGAAGTTATGGTACGAAGGCATAAACGCACCTTCTACTCTATCCCAGATGATTGGGTACTGGCCATCGGGCATAACCCACACCTCGTAGCTCTCCTCGCTGTATGTGAAGAAGATATCGTACTTCTTGCCCTCTTCGGCTGCAACCTTAATCTCGTAGTTGGCATCGCTCTTTACCTCGAGCTTGATAGCACCCTCCACAGCATAAGCCTCCGATGATGCTACGCCAAGCGTGCCTGCCTCGCCACCATTGCAACGAACAACGAACGACATATCCTCAACGAACTTGACACCTCTAACCAGATGATACTTACCATCCTCCTTGAGCATCACATCCTCCACGCGGTTATTACCCTCGAATGCGCCGAAGATAGACCAACGCTTCTCACCGGGCTTCAATGCCTCCTCAGCCTCTGCGGGATCGGTACCCTCGGTCATGATGTAGTAGTGCATGAGGTCTGCGCTGAGGTAGATGTCATATCGGCCAGACTCGCTAACATGGATATTGCTACCCCACGACTTTGCCTCATAGACAAAGTTAGGCTCTGCCACCTGGCCATTACCACCATAGCACTTCTCCGTGCCGTTGAAGATAAAGTTGAAGTTGTCCTCTGCGGTGAGCTCGAAGCCCTTGGCCACAAAGAAGTCACCCTCCTCGATCATCGCCGCAGCTTCACTCTTCGCCCACTGGTTCATTGTGCCGTTGATGGCCCAGCCCTCAACATACTCGGGCTCGTTGCCACCACCATTCTCGGCTGCTGCCTGCTTTACGGTTACGACAAAAGAGTATTCGTTCAATGATGCTGTGATAGTAGCCTCGCGAGGCTCCTCGTCCTCGTTCTTAGCGACAGTAAATCGGAATGAGCCAGCAAAGGTCTCAACCGAGCTTGGCACATCAATCCACTCTGCATCGCAAGCCACGCTGAGCACTCTCACGCTCGAGTTAGGGCTCTCAAAGTCGTCAATGCCACCCTTGACGTTGTAGGCAAAGGAGATAACACCCTCGCCACCCTCGGCCTCGAACTCCATGGTCTCGGCAGACTTAAGTTCCAAGGTTGGCTTCTTGGGCTCCTCAACGGGAGTATCGTGGCCCTCACCACATGCTACAAGGAGCATGGGGAGAGCCAACAATGAATATAGGAATTTTTTCATTATAGTTATAGCTTTAGATTCGGTTGGTCAATGTCTACTACTCCTCAACCTTGAGATACTTATCCAACCAGCTGAAGAACTCGCGGTTCCAAACTACGCTGTTCTGGGGCTGGAATACCTGGTGTGCCTCGTTCTCGAACGATACCAAGCGAGCATCGAGACCCTGAACGCGTGCTGCGGTGAATGCCTCGAGTGACTGGCTGTAAGGAATACGATAGTCCTTCTCGCCTGTGATAATCATGATGGGGCTATCCCAGTTTGCAACCTTCTTGTGGGGAGAGTTAGCGTATGAGCGCATTGCTGTAGCGTTGTCCTTCTCCCAGTATGCGCCACCGTAGTCGTTAGTCACGAAGAAGAGCTCCTCGGTGTGGCCATACATAGACTCGAAGTTGAAGATACCGCAGTGTGCGATGAAGGCCTTGAAGCGACCCTCGTGAACACCTGCGAGGTAGTATGTAGAGTAGCCACCATACGATGCACCCACGCAACCACGGTGGTCAACATCTACCCATGGCTCCTTAGATACCTCGTCGATAGCGGCAAGATAGTCCTTGATGTTCTGACCTGAGTAGTCACCCGAAATCTGGTCTGTCCACTCCTGACCGAACGAGGGGCAACCACGGCGGTTAGGCGCTACGATAACATAGCCCTGTGCTGCCATGAGCTGGAAGTTCCAACGGTAGCTCCAGAACTGCGATACGGTGCTCTGAGGACCACCCTGGCAGTAGAGGAGTGTAGGATACTTCTTTGTGGGGTCGAAGTTGGGAGGAAGGATTACCCATGTAAGCATCTTCTTGCCATCAGTAGTTGTGATCCAGCGCTCCTGAACCTCACCCATCTTGATGTGCTCATAAATCTCGTGGTTTACGTCAGTAAGCTGTGTCAACTCACCACTCTCAAGGTTTACGTCGTAGAGCTCCACAGCCTTAGAGATTGTGTTCATGTTTGCCACAATCTTACCCGCAGCGAAGGTGAAGTTGTTGATGTCGTGGTTACCAGCAGTGATGTGCTTCATGTTACCGTTGAGGTCGATGTGAGCCACCTGGTGAGTACCACGCCATGGGAGTACAAAGTACATAGCATCGTTGCCATCCCACGCTACCTCTGTCACGCAGTAGTCCTGACCGCGTGTGATGTATGTACACTCGTTTGTATTAAGGTCGAATACCCAGAGACGCTGCTGGTCAGCCTCGTTGCCGGGGCGACGCTGTGAGCGGAAGGCAATCTTAGTGCCGTCGGGTGAGAATACAGGATACTTGTCGTAGCCCACGAACTTATCTACGCCAGTTGCTGCAGCCTCCTTTGTAAGGTTGCGTGTCTCCTCGGTAGCGAAGTTGTAGAGGAAGATATCCGAATCTGTAGAGAGTGCATACTCAACACCTGTCAAGGGCTTGCATGTGTAGGCGAGCAAGCTACCGTCGGGCGAGAGTGTAATCTCTGCTGTATCGAAGTAGGGAGCAAGGGGTGAGTCGTATGCTGCATCAGCACCGATGATATCCTTGCCGTTTACAATCTTGCCACCCTTGTAGTCAGCAGCAAAGACGTGGAGGTATGAACCATCATCCCAATAGTCCCAGTGGCGTACCATGAGGTCGTCATAGATGCGCACCTTTGACTTGTCCATGTCGTCGTACTTGTTCGAACCCTTGAGCTTTGCCACCTCTACGCGCTTTGTGTAGAATGCGTGGTCGCCAGCGATGCCGAAGCCCTCAATGCCACCAGCGATATCCGATACCTGCTTGAGGTTGTCGCCGTTCCAGTTCATAGCCCATACCTGCATCTCGCCAGAGCGATTAGACATGAAGGCGATGGTCTCGTTGTCGAGCCACTGTGGAGCGGTGTTTGTAGAGTTGTTGTCCGTGAGGCGCACCTCCTCGCCTGTAGCCATGTCGCGAAGATACAAAGATGTGATACCGCGATTCTCGGCCATGTTGTACTCTGTGAGTGTGTAGAGAAGCTTTGAGCCATCTGCAGAGAGTGTCTGCGAGCCGATGCGACCCATCTTCCACATAACCTCAGCGGTAAGGATACCTGCCTCCTTCTCCGCGTCTGTCAAGGCGTTGTTAATCTCAAGAGGCTCGGGCTTGTTAGTCTCGGGAGCCTCACTCTCGCTACAACCGCCCGCAGCGAGTAACGATGCAAAAGTCATAAGAAAGAAAAATTTTTTCATAATATTTTGGTTATAGTTTTAATAAATTTCCAATACTTTCTTTAGGTTGTCTCCGCTTTTTCGTATCTTTGCACTGCAATATGAAACCAGGCGCAACATATACCATCTATTTCGGGGCTTCAACCCTGCATATCAGCTCGGAAGCAGATTCTTCGAGCGAGTGCATCATGTATGCGTGCGCGCTAGAAAAAAATCTGCGTGCGAATATAATAAAAAAAGTTGAATCCTGCAAATCGGTTATCATCATCAGCGACGACCCCGAGGCCACCTTCGAGGCGTTGTGCAAAGAGTTTAAGGTGGTTAGAGCCGCAGGAGGCGTTGTTACAAATTGCCGTGGCGAACTGCTTATGATACGTCTGCGCAATCGCTGGGACCTTCCCAAGGGACATATCGAAGAGGGCGAGGATAGTCGTGCGGCTGCAATACGCGAGGTTGAGGAGGAGACGGGAATCAAGGCTGAGACTCTTGATAACGAGCCACTTGCAACGACATGGCACGCCTACAACATCTACGGACCCTGGGAGCTGAAATCTACCGACTGGTGGCGTATGCGCACAATCGAGAATATAGTCCCCAAACCACAAGACGAGGATGGCATAACCGAGGTAAGATGGATGGACGGCGAGGCACGCGCCGAGGCACTAAACGATACCTACGAGACAATTAAAGAGGTGGTGCGTGCGTTAGATGCTAAAAACGATTAAGACTATGAATAAGATACTTTGGGTGGACGACGAGATTGATCTCTTGAAGCCACATGTGATGTTTCTAACGGCCAAGGGCTACGAGGTTGACACCTGCAACAATGGCTACGATGCCGTTGAGTTGGTGGGATCCACCTCCTACGACCTGGTTATTCTCGACGAGATGATGCCCGGCATGACGGGTCTCGAGACGCTCCCCCTGATTAAGGAGGCGCGACCCTCGTTGCCCGTGATTATGGTGACAAAGAGCGAGGAGGAGAATATCATGGACAAGGCCATCGGCTCGAAGATTTCGGACTACATCATCAAGCCCGTAAACCCCAACCAGGTGCTCCTATCAATTAAGAAGAACCTGCACTCGCAACAACTTGTTACAGAGCAGACTACCGCGGACTATCGCGCCGAATTTGGACGCATCGCAGCACAGCAGCAGTCGGCCTCGACATTCACCGAATGGGGACAACTCTACCGCAAGGTTGTGGGCTGGGAGATAGACCTTGCCGCCTCTTCCGACAAGAGCATACGCGAGGTGCTCGCCTATCAGAAGGATGAGGCAAATCAGGCCTTCTCGAAGTTCGTACGCCGCAACTACTACGACTGGATAAATCGCCGTATTGACGATGAGGAGATACCCACCATGTCGCACACCCTGATGCGTCACCGAATCTTCCCCGAGGTGGATAGCGCCGAGCACACAACACTACTACTTATCGACAACATGCGCTACGACCAGTGGCGCACGATAGCACCCATGCTCCGTGGCCTCTTCGACGTGGAGACCGACGACTTCTACTGCGCCATTCTACCCACCGCGACACAGTATGCGCGCAATGCCCTGTTTGCCGGTTTGATGCCCCTTGCAATTGACAAGCTGATGCCCGATAAGTGGCTCAACGACAATGAGGATGGTGGTAAAAATATGTACGAGGAGGAGTTCTTAAGACGACTCATTTCGCAGGCTGGAAAGAGGTACAAACTATCATTCGACAAGCTCGTTCGCCCCGAGGCGGGACGCAAGCTTCTGGACAACATGCAACATATCTACGATGCTGACTTCTCGGTCATCATCTACAACTTCCTCGATATCCTCTCGCACGCCCGCACCGAGACCGACATCATCCGCGACCTTACGGACGACGAGGCATCGTTCCGCTCGCTCACACGCTCATGGTTCGAGCACTCGGAGCTTTACACGCTTCTCAAAATGCTCTCGGAGCGCGGACATAAGGTTATCATAACCTCCGACCACGGAACAATACGCGTAGACAACCCCGTGCGCGTGACAGGCGACAAGGAGACATCGGCAAACCTGCGCTACAAGACAGGTCGCAACCTCGCGTATAACGCACGCGATGTATATGAGGTGACACGCCCCGAGGATGTGCAGTTGCCATCGGGACGCTTGACATCGAGCTATATCTTCGCCTACAACCGCGACTTCCTGATCTACAACAACGACGCCAATAAGTATATACGCTATTATAAGAATACATTCCAGCATGGCGGCATCTCAATGGAGGAGATGATTGTCCCCTATGCTGTGCTTAAACCAAAGAATAAATAACACACTATGAGCAAGATAATCGAAATCAATTCACTCGACGAGCTTGACACCATTGCCGAGGCTGTCATCAACTCGCTCAATGGCCGTACGGTGGTGGCCTTCGATGCCCCTATGGGCGCGGGTAAGACCACGCTTATCAGCCGTATCGCAGCACTGCTTGGCGCCGAGGACTCGGTGACAAGTCCCACGTTTGCCATCGTCAACCAGTACGAGGGCACAAAGCACACAATCTACCACTTCGATATGTACCGCATCGAGCGCGTGGAGGAGGCCCTCGACTTCGGCTCGGAGGAGTACCTCTCGTCGGGCGACCTATGCCTTGTTGAGTGGCCCGAAAAGATTGAGCCTCTGCTTCCTGACGACACCATGGTCGTAAGGATTGAGATATTGTCCGATACGGCGCGACGTTTTGAAATTCAATAAATTTGACTACCTTTGCGGCCAAAATTCTGATACCATGGAGAAATACGAATCAATACAGCAACAAATCAATCACCCCGCGGCGCTTATCTTTCCGCTTATCTCGCGAATGGATATGTTCAGCCCCGCCATCCAGCAGCAGGTTGAGGAGTGGGAGGCCACACCCGATCGATGCTCATTCAAGGCTAAGGGTATGAAGGTTTGCATGCGCATTGAGGAACGCGTTGAGAATAAACATGTTAAGATTGTCAGCGACGAGGGTGGTCTACCCATCGACTTCGCATTTTGGATTCAGCTCAAGGAGGTTGCACCCAACGACACCCGCGTGAGAATGGTGGTGCACGCCGACCTCAACATGATGCTAAAGATGATGATTGGCAATAAAATCCAGAAGAGCCTCGACGACGCAGTGACACAGTTGGCAGCATCGCTGAATCAGTTCAAATAGGGGGCTTGGAATCGCCCTATTATTTGCAAAATAACACGTTGCGAATATAAAAAAGTGGGATTTTGCTTGCAAATTCAGTGAAGTTGCCTTATATTTGCGGACATTTTTTGCTAGAATTCCCCCAACGGTAGGGCAAAAGATAGAAATATACTGTTATAAAAAAACTAAAATAAAACAATTTACAACTATGACTAAGGCCGATATCGTAAACGAGATCGCGAAGTCTACTGGTGTCGAGAAGATCCAGGTTCAGGCTATCGTAGAGGCATTTATGGAGAGCGTTAAGGGCGCAATGATCAAGGGCGAGAATGTATATCTTCGTGGTTTTGGTAGCTTCATCATCAAGAAGCGCGCTACAAAGGTTGCTCGTAACATCTCTAAGAACACTACTATCACTATCCCCGAGCACAATATTCCTGCTTTCAAGCCCGCTAAGAGCTTCGCAGGTGACGTTAAGTAGTTTTTACAAACCATTTAATATTATACAATTATGCCAAACGGAAAGAAGCACAAGCGTCATAAGATGGCTACGCACAAGCGTAAGAAGCGTCTTCGCAAGAATCGTCACAAGAAGAAGTAATTTTTTCTTATTTAGGACATAGATGAAGCTAAGGCAAGTCCTTAGCTTCACCTATTTAAACAGGATTACATTGTAGCATTATGAACAGAGAACTAATTATCAATGTAACTCCAACCGAAGTCTCGATAGCACTGTGTGAAGACAAGGTGCTCGTCGAGCTTAACAAAGAGCAGTGTCAGACGGGATTCTCGGTAGGCGACATCTACCTCGGTCGCGTACGCAAGATTATGCCCGGCCTGAACGCAGCATTCGTAAACATAGGTCACGAGAAGGATGCCTTCATCCACTACCTCGACTTGGGCCCCAACT
>JAZRAT010000110.1:0-6462 GCA_045634725.1 Alistipes sp.
CTGCTGCCATGCTTTACGCACAGGTAGTTCTCCCGCTGGCACAACCAATGTACACCTTCTCGGTGGATGAGGCATTGGGTGTGGGCGTGGGTGACGCCGTAGTCGTACAGTTTGGCAGCAGTCGTTATTATACGGGCATAGTGTGGAGCACGACCACCCAAAAGCCCGAATACCCGCGCATCAAACCCATCCTGAAGCGCCTCTACTCCACACCCCTCGTAACGCCCAAGGCACAGCGCCTCTGGGAGTGGATTGCGGAGTACTACATGTGCACCATAGGCGAGGTTATGCGTGTGGCACTCCCCGCCTTGGCAAAGCCCTCTGCCACATCACTTAGCGAGCTCGACGAGCGTAGCATATCCTCCCCCACCGAGACATTCATAGCCCTCGCCGAGGAGCTACGCACCGAAGAGGCACTCGCAGACTATGTCGCTAAGCACGCCCGCAAGGCACCCCGCCGCACCGAGACCATGGACCGCATTGCTTCGCTCGCCATTGAGCGCATGAGCAAGGATGGCTTCGTGCCCCGCCGCCTTGTGGATGCCGAGACGGTGCATATCTCCGACCTCAAACGCCGAGGTCTTATCGAGCTACGCGAAGCCCCCATCGAGGCTACGCATAACAAAAAAGACTTTCTCCTTCCCTCACTCTCCGAGGCACAGCAACGCGCCCTGGATGCCATAGACGAGGCCCACCGCAACAATAAGGTGGCACTTCTGCATGGCGTAACGGGCTCGGGTAAGACGGAGATTTATATCGACCTCATCGCCCGCACCCTCGCCGAGGGTCGCGACGTACTGGTCCTCGTTCCCGAGATTGTAATCACCTCACAACTTGTCGAACGCCTCGAGCGCATCTTCGAGGGTCGCACTACGACATACCACTCTCGCCTCACGCCCCTGCGTCGTGGCGAGACATTCCTGCGACTTGCCTCATCCTCGGGTGGCGAACTTATCGTGGGTGTGCGCTCGGCGATATTCCTGCCGATGAAGCGCCCAGGCCTAATCGTCGTCGACGAGGAGCACGATGCCAACTACAAACAGAGCGACCCCAGCCCCCGCTACAACGCCCGCGACATGGCCGTTGTGATGGGTCGCATATATGGCGCAAAGGTGGTCTTGGGTAGCGCTACGCCCTCGCTGGAGAGCCTCTACAACGCAACTACGGGCAAGTATGCCTATGTCGAACTTACCGAACGCTGGGGTGGGGCGACACTCCCCGAAATCATCGTCTCGGATACCATACGTGCCGTGAAGCGCAACGAGCGCAAGACACATTTCAACCTTGAGTTACTGCAGAATATACACCGCTCACTAAGTGCGGGCGAGCAGGCCATTCTCTTTCAGAATCGCCGTGGTTACGCTCCCTACATACAGTGTCGCACATGTGGTTACTCGCCACGCTGTCCCCACTGCAACGTAACGCTCACACGCCATAAGGCCACCGACCGCATGGAGTGCCACTACTGTGGCTACAACATGCCAGCACCCAAGATGTGCCCCAACTGCGAGGTGCAGGATATGGCACTCATGGGCTTCGGCACGGAGAAGGTTGCCGAGGAGATTTCGCGCCTTATGCCCGAGGCACGCATAGAGCGCCTCGATGGCGACACCTCGACCTCGGAGCGAGCCTTCAAGCGCATCGTAACACGCTTCGATAGTGGCGAGGCGGACATCCTCATAGGCACACAAATCCTCACCAAGGGTTTTGATTTTGGCGGCGTCACCACCGTAGGTATCCTCAACGCAGACAACCTCCTTACCATGCCCGACTTCCGCGCCTCGGAGCGCGCCTTCCAGCTCATGATGCAGGTGGCGGGACGTGCCGGCAGACGCAACGACCGTGGCCGTGTGGTGATACAGACATCGCAACCCAAGCACCCCGTGATACGCTTCGTAGCCTCGGGCGACTACCACGCCATGGCCAACAGCGAGCTTGCCGAGCGCAAGGCCTTCGGCTACCCACCCTACTCGCACCTCATACGCCTGCTCATACGCCACGAGGACTACAACCTCCTGCACCACGCGGCACACGCCCTCGCAACCGTCATGCGCAAGAAGTTTGGCGCACGTGTGATGGGCCCCGTATCTGCTGCACTGGAGATGCTACGCGGTGAGCACCGCGCCGAGACACTCCTGAAAATAGAGGCGGGAGCATCGATGCAACGCGCACGCACACTCCTGCGCGAGGCCATCACCTCGGTGGAGAGCGACCCACAATATAAGACCGTAAAAATCTCCGTAGATGTCGATGCTCTATAGTGCATATCGTGCGATGCGATCGTTGCTCTTTGCCCAGGAGTGCATGGTGTGTGGCGAGCATGTCGATGAT
Organism: Alistipes sp.; assembly: GCA_045634725.1. Taxonomy (GTDB): domain Bacteria; phylum Bacteroidota; class Bacteroidia; order Bacteroidales; family Rikenellaceae; genus Alistipes. The sequence goes on from JAZRAT010000110.1 coordinate 2,332, forward strand.
GCCATGCACGGCATCTGCATAAAGTGTCGCTACGACATCCCCCTCACCAACTACTGGCTCAAAGAAGAAAACCCCGTAAGGGAGAAGTTCGCGGGGTTTGCACCCATCGAGCAGGGCTCATCCTTCATCTTCTACTCGGGCGACAGCCTATGGCGCACCATGATACACCGCTTCAAGTATAGTGGCGAGTGGCAGATAGCCTACAACATGGGTCGCTGGTATGGCGCCGAGCTTAAGGCCTCGGGACTCTACGACGATGTAGAGGTCATCGTGCCCATACCCCTCCACCCCTTCAAAATATTAAAGCGTGGCTACAACCAGTCGACATACCTCGCCGAGGGCATGGCAAAGGCTATGGGCATAAGTGTCGACACCCGCGCAGCACGTCGCATACGCAACAACCCCTCACAAGCACGCCGTGGTGCCCGCGACCGCTGGGAGAATGTCGACGAACTATTCCGCATAGCACACCCCGAGAGGCTACAGGGTAAGCACATCCTGGTAGTAGACGACGTGCTCACCTCGGGAGCTACGCTCACCACATTCATTAGGGAGATTATGCACGCCGTGCCCGACTGTCGCATATCCATAGCGACGCTCGCCGTGACCAAGCATATCACACCCTTAGGCAAGTAATTTTAGCCCACACATAACCACCATACGATAATTTTGCCTATCTTTACACAAAATTATGTGCGTATGGTAATCGAAGATCTCGCTTTACTCTTTATTCGCGGGCTGGGCAGTCGTGGCATTGTCCACCTTATCGACCACTTCGGCTCTGCCGAGGCGATATTCAATGCACCCCTAAACGCCCTCGTTAACGACGCCAAGCTACGCAAGGATGTCGCCGAGCGCATCGTAGCGGGTGAGGGCATGCACGAGGCACAACGTGAGATAGAGTACTGTCGCAAGCACAACATATGCGCCATCTCTGCAACCGACGAGGAGTACCCCGAGGCTCTGCGCGAGACATCCGACCGCCCACATGTACTCTTCGCAATAGGCAACATCAAGGCACTGCGTATGCACACCCTGTCGATGGTAGGCACGCGCGAAGCGACACCCTCGGGCATACACTCCGCCGACAAGATTATCGCAGGCCTCGCATCGCAGATACCCGACCTGTGCATAGTTAGTGGCTTGGCCTATGGCATCGACAGCGCCTGCCACCGCTCGGCACTTACACACAACGCTACAACCGTGGCCGTGGTAGCCGACACACTCCCCAACATCAGCCCCGCACCCAACCGCAACCTCGCAGATGAGATTATACGCAAGGGTGGCGCAATAATCTCGGAGCTACACAGCCAGTCGAAGCAGAATGGCCAGCTCTTCATCGCCCGCAACCGCATCATAGCGGGTATAAGCATGGGCACAATCATCGTCGAGTCACCCGCATCGGGAGGCTCACTCGCCACAGCAGATATCGCCGACAGCTATGGTCGCACCGTTATGGCTCTGCCTGGACGCATCACCGATACCCAATCCTTCGGCTCGAACAACCTTATCCGCACGGGCAAGGCACGCATGGTACTCACCGCAAACGACATTATCGAGGATCTGGGCTGGGACACCGAGCAACCCCTCGCAGAGACTATCAACGAGGCGTCACCCCTCGACAGACTCAACCCCACCGAACAGATTATATATAAGGCCTTTGACTCTGCCGCGACACTCGACTGGGCGGGACTTACCACCGCAACGGGACTTACCATGGGCGAGCTGGCAATGGCCCTTATGGACTTGGAACTCAAGGGCGTGGTGCGCTGTCTGCCCGGCAAGCGATACGAACGCATATAACATTAACATTCAACCCTTTACGATATGATAGACACCCATTCACATATATACGCCGAGGAGTTTGACGCCGACCGTAACGAGGCCCTTGAGCGCGCTAAAGCCGCGGGCGTGGAGATGCTCATTCTCCCCGATATCGACTCCGAGAGTCGCCCACGCATGATGGAGCTTGCAGCGGCCCACCCCGACTACTGCCACGCGATGGCGGGTCTGCACCCCACATCGGTGAACGACAACCCCCACTGGCGCGAGGAACTCGATGCTGTTGAGCGACTACTGCGCGAGCCACCCATGGCGCTATGTGGCGTGGGTGAGATAGGCCTCGACCTATATTGGAGTCAGGACTACTACCGCCAGCAGCGCGAGGTGCTTCATGCGCAGATTGAGCTCGCCCTACAATACAATAAGCCCGTCGTAATCCACACCCGCTCGGCATATGACGAGATGGAGGATGCCCTGGCGACATACCGCGGTCGCGGACTACGAGGCGTACTCCACGCCTATGCCGACTCCGCAGAGCGCGCCCTGAAGATTGCCAAGATGGGTGAGATATACTTCGGCGTAGGTGGCGTTGTGACATTCAAGAACGCGGGCCTCGACAAGGAGATAGCACAGCTCCCCGTGGAGTTGCTTCTCCTCGAGACCGACTGCCCCTACCTCACCCCCGTACCCCACCGTGGCAAGCGCAACGAGTCGGCCTATGTGGAGCATGTATGTCGCAAGGTTGCCGAGCTACACAACACCTCTTTCGAGCAGGTCGACAGCCTCACAACAGCCACGGCAAAGAGCCTCTTTTCGCTCTAAATGGGTGGCACAAAAGGGTGCATGGCAAAATTTATTTTTGCATAAAAGCGAAAAAAAATAGCAAAAAACGCTTGAGTATGACAAATTTTGCCTACCTTTGTAAAGATATGTTGCGCATAAAAGCGCTCAACCTTCAGCTATGAAGAGATCTTCGATATTGATAATATATACCGGTGGTACCATCGGTATGAAGACAGACGAGGCGACAGGCGCACTCGTTCCATTCGATTTTAGCGGAATCTACGAGGAGTTCCCCTCGCTTAAACGCCTCAAGGTTGACCTCGAGGTTTTGACCATAAAACCCCCTATCGACTCGTCAAACGTATCGGTAGAGAACTGGGTGGACATGGCTCGACTCATCCGCGACAACTACTCTAAATATGACGGCTTCGTGGTACTACATGGCACAGACACAATGTCTTACTCGGCAGCGGCACTCAGCTTCATGCTCGAGAACCTCGCCAAGCCCGTCATCTTCACAGGTAGCCAGATTCCTATCGGCATACTCCGCACCGACGGCCGTGAAAACCTCATCACAGCGATTGAGATTGCAGGCGCACGCAACGAGGATGGTAACCCCATCGTGCCCGAGGTAGCACTCTACTTCCAGAATAAGTTGATGCGCGGTAACCGCACTACGAAGCATAGCGCCGAGGCACTCAACGCCTTTGCGTCGTTCAACTACCATGCTTTGGCAGATGTGGGCGTGAGCATACAGTACAACACGCAGTATATCGCACCCTACGCCCCCGACTTCTCGGATGAGTTCCGCATCAGCGAGTCGCTCTCGAACGATGTCATCGTCGTGAAACTATTCCCCGGCATACGTCCCGCGACACTTCGCGCCATGTTAATCGACAGTGGCGTGCGTGGCGTTGTGCTCGAGACCTATGGCGCGGGCAACGCTCCAACGTCGGAGTGGTTCGTGGAGTTGGTAAAGGAGGCTATCGCGAAGGGCGTTATCGTGGTGAACGTTTCGCAGTGCAAGGATGGTGCCGTACAGATGCACTTGTACGAGACAGGCTTGGCATTACAGGAGGCTGGCGTGGTGTCGGGTCACGATATGACAATCGAGGCTGCGTTGACAAAACTCATGTACGTTTTAGGCAAAAATTTGCCACTTTCGGAAGCGCTTAATTTGATGCGACGTCCTCTGCGCGGTGAATTTACTTTGTAAAGGGGTTGGAATTTCGGAAAATTATCCGTATATTTCGCACTGATAAATGTCTAAAAAGTGGGGCAAGCCTGAGGGTATATGTCCACTTTATTGGCGTAATGTTTTGATTGATACATCGTTCCACCACATAAATAGGGTCATAAACGCCCGATTATGTGCCTGGCAATGAAGCTAAACAGGAAAACCAAAAACTGTTAACAAACAAAAATATAGAGAAAACAACTACTAAAAATTACAAATTTTAACTATCAAAACACTATGAAAAAATTATTTATGGTTTTGGCAGCTGCCACTCTCTCATTCGGCGCTGCTTTCGCACAGGAGGCTAACGAGGAGGCTGCACAGCAGGC
>JAZRAT010000111.1:0-17514 GCA_045634725.1 Alistipes sp.
GGGCGGTTCTGCTCGATAGCCTTGCGCAATACGTCACGAATCTCGTTGCGTGCATAGCTCTTCTCCACGCCTACCTCGCGAGCCTGGTCAGCGATTGTGGGCATGGGGCCTGTCCAGATGATATCCTCCACGGTGAAGTCATCACCAAAGAGCATAGCCTCGCCCGACTCAGCATCGATAAGACCGATGAGCGAGGGTACATCCAAGCCGAAGTAGTAGCGGAATGTAGAGTCCTGACGGTAGTAGTATGTGTTATTAGGATAGTTGTTAGGCACCTCGGGGTTTGCGGGAAGAAGGATAAGTCCCTTGCCTACGCGGCGCGCTAACTCGGCACGACGGCCAATATAAGTCTCTTTGCTAAACATAGTTTTATAGTTTTAGGTTTTATATTATTTCGTATTCTATTTTTCGTTTGCGGTAAGAAGGGTCGCAGATGCGCCCTTATCACAACAAATTATCGCTCGACCTCCTTGTAAACCTTATCACCTCGGCGAACCTCATCCACGGTCTTGAGCGAGATAAAGTCTCCCTGCTTGGCGCTTGTTGTGGGTTGCTCGTTGAGCATGATGCCCTCGGCCTTCTGCTCCACAACGCCCGTCTTCTCGCCCATAAAGAGCAGTGCATCGCCTTCGGCTACCTCGCACGCCTCTACCAAGACCTCTGCCACGCCGATACGCTTGAAGTAGTTCGTGACCTTACCCATGTATACCTTCTTCAAGGTTGCCGAAGATCCATAGCGCTCGCTATGCTCGACCATAGTCTTAGCGGCATAGTAGCCACCCCAGAAGTCGCGGTTGAACACCGTGCGGAGTTTTTCTTTAATGGGGGCAACGCTCTCGGGCGTATACTGACCAGCCTCCAAGAGTTTGAGTGCCTCGTCGTAGCTCTCCACAACGCGCTTGACATACTCGCCACCACGCGCACGTCCCTCAATCTTCAAGACGCGGACACCCGCCTCGATGAATGTATCGAGGAAGTCCACGGTACACAAGTCCTTGGGAGAGAGCACATACTGGCCATCGATATCCAACTGCTGGCCACTATCCTTATCCGTGATGGTGTACTTACGGCGACATATCTGGCGACAAGCACCGCGGTTAGCCGAGTTATGCGACTCATGCTCCGATAGGTAGCACTTGCCCGACATAGACATACACATAGCGCCGTGAGCGAACATCTCAATCTTAACCAACTCGCCCGCAGGACCACAGATATGTTGCTCCTCAATCTGCTTCGAGATATAGGCAATCTGCTCCAACGACAACTCGCGTGCCAACACCACGACATCGGCCCACTGCGAGAAAAACTTCACAGCCTCGATATTCGAGATGTTGCTCTGCGTAGAGATGTGCACCTCCATGCCCACCTCGCGGGCGTAAAGTATGGCAGCAAGGTCAGTTGCGATGATAGCATCGATGCCCTCAGCCTTTGCGCGGTCAATGATGCGACGCATAACCTCCATCTCCGTGTCGTAGATGACGATGTTCACCGTGAGGTAGGTCTTGACACCCGCGGCATGTGCCACGCGGACAATCTCCGCAAGGTCATCGAGCGTGAAGTTAACACTCGACGCAGCACGCATATTGAGCTGTTCAACACCGAAATACACCGAATCAGCACCCGCATTTATCGCTGCGTTGAGTGACTCGTAAGAGCCCACAGGGGCCATAATCTCTATATCTTTTCTTGTAATCATCATAGACGTTATAGACTTTACTTCTTTCTACCCATAAGGTTGCGTGCAAACTCCGCGAGGCGCACCGTGCGCTCGCTGCCAATAGAGAGAGTGTTCAACACCGACAAGGCGCGCTCGAAGCGCAACTCTATCTGTTGTTCCGTAGCACGTTTAACATCGAGCTTCTCATACAAAGCCTTGATTGTGGCAATCTTCTCGGCATCGCTCAACGCCTCGTTCTTGTGCGTTGTGCGCAACACCTCGCGCTCTGCCTCCGAAGCACGACTCATAGCCTGCACCATGAGGTATGTCTGCTTGCCCTCGAGGATGTCGCCACCAATCTTCTTACCAAGGGCCTCATCGCCAAAGCTGTCGAGCATATCGTCCTGAAGCTGGAACGCCAGGCCAAGCTCCGTTGCAAAGCGGTAGACCTTTTTAACATCCTCATCCGAAGCACCCGCCAACGTAGCACCGATCGTGGCCGAACCCGACAACAATGCCGATGTCTTACGCTCGATCATCTGAATATACTCCTCAACAGCCACGCGCTCCATGCTCTCGAAGTCCATGTCGTACTGCTGACCCTCACACACCTCAAGTGCCATCTCGTTGAAGATGGGCATCACACGAGAGAGGCGCTCTGCATCGAGCATGGCGAGATATTTGTATGCCGTAATAAGCATCGCATCACCCGAGAGAATAGCGACATTCTCGCCCCACTTTGCAAACACCGAGGGCTTACCACGGCGCACCGCAGCGTTATCCATGATGTCGTCGTGCAGGAGCGTGAAGTTGTGGAACACCTCCACAGCCATTGCCGCAGGCATAGCCTTGTCGACGCTACCGCCAAAGGCCTCGGTTGAAATGAGCAACAACACGGGGCGAAGGCGCTTGCCACCTCCCGACATCGAGTAGATGATTGGGGCATAAAGTAGCTCGGGCTCTTCGGGGGTCTGCATCTGGCTAAGCGTTGCCTCAAACTCTGCTAAAATCTCTTCATTCGTGCGAATCATATCTTCAACTCTTTTATGTCACCTTAAATAATCGGAGCAATATACCCCATTTAAGCACTTATCACACACATACCTACGCCTTGCGTGCGGTATACATTTGATATTAATGCGTCAAAATTAATAAAATTTTTGCATAGATTAAAATAATTTTGGTAACTTTGACCAATAAAATTTTCAAATAACACTATTGGCATGACAAAAAAATATGCAATGGGCATAGATATTGGTGGCACCAATACTGCCTTTGGTCTTGTGGATGAGGATGGTAACGTTGTTGCCGAGGGCAAGATATCTACCGACAAGTTCAAGCACTACGATGACTATAAACCATACATGGAGACACTCGCAACGGCGATGAAGGAGCTTATCGCCAAGCAGCCCGAGTGCGACCTTATCGGCATCGGCGTGGGCGCTCCCAACGCAAACATCCACTCTGGACGCATCGAGACTCCCGCAAACCTCTGGAAGTTCGAGGACCCACAGGATCCACGTCCCGATTCAATCCGCATCTTCAACTTTGTTGACGACCTCAGCAGTTTGATGGGCGGTGCAAAGGTTATGGTTACGAACGACGCTAATGCTGCAGCTATCGGCGAGATGGTATTCGGCAACGCACGTGGCATGAAGGACTTCGCAATGATTACACTCGGCACAGGCCTCGGCTCTGGCATCGTATGTAATGGTGAGATGGTCTATGGCCACGACGGCTTCGCTGGCGAGTATGGTCACATCGCTGTTGACTCTCGCGAGACTGGCCGTCAGTGTGGTTGCGGTCGCCGCGGCTGCCTTGAGGCATATGTATCGGCTACGGGCATCAAGCGCACAGCCTTCGACCTCATGGCCTCTATGACGTGTGACAGCGAGCTTCGATCAATCCCCTACGAGAAGTTTGAGGCAAAGATGCTCTCTGACGCCGCAGCAAAGAACGACCCCATCGCCCTCGAGGCATTCGAGCGCACAGGTAAGGTTCTTGGTTTGGCACTCGCCGACCTCACTGCTGTGACATCACCCGAGGCTATCATCCTCTTTGGCGGTTTGGCAAATGCTGGCGACTACATCATGCGTCCAACATACAAGCACATGGAGGAGAACCAGCTCAGCGTATTCAAGGGTAAAGTTAAGCTTATGATGAGCGGCATCCAGGATAAGAATGTGGCCATTTTGGGTGGCGCAGCACTTATCTGGAAACAACACCTTGAGGCTGTGGTTGAGAGCTACTCATAGCAGGTTACAACCATAACGTTTAAGCGGAATAGGCAATCGTCCTATTCCGCTTTTTCATTCAACATGAGAGATATCTCTGCTTGATATTATCGTAAAAATCATCCACCGTAAGCATAATCGCAGTCTCGGCGACACCACCCAAATCATTGTTGATGTATGCATCAAATGTCTGCATCGTGGGCGAGAGACGCATATAGGAAGAGATGATTTGAGGCACCTGACGTCGCATAGCACGAAGCAGTGAAACAAGTATCTTATAATTATCCGTAATAGTCTCGCCCACAAAGAGTTTACGACAATAATAACGACTCAAACCCATGCGTATCGGATGGCGTGCCGAGACCAGGTTTTCACGCGACGGGTAGAGATAGCGCATAAAACCCACAAGCATATTTCGGGCTCTTACGCCCAACGACGGATAGAGCGTAACGCGACCAAAAAGATAGTGCACATCCGAAGCCACGACCACCCTACCGAGCCCCTCCCAAAGAGCATCCAAAGCATATATCGCATGACGCCCACCACCACACTTATACTCAGGCGACACAAACGATCTTCCAAGCTCCAAAGCCGATGGAAGATAGTCATTAACAAAGCGCGACGAAAGCGAGAAATATCGCCAAATTGAAAGTCTTTCAGGAGATGTATCCCTTCCCAACGAATAGCGATAGCCACCCATAATCTCTCCCGCCTCGCCATCCCAAACCACAAGTTGGCGACACGACCCATCGCAATCCGGGGCACACCCCTCCTCTTCATCACGAAGCGCAACACCCACCTCCTTAAACGACAAATCGCGCAGTCGCCACACCTCGCGCATAAGCGCTGGATGTTGCGCACCATCAAAGGTGTAAATATCAGCACCACAGTGCGTTGCCCGCCCAAGATAGGTAGCGCCTCGCAACTCTGCCTCCAAGACTTCTCTATCCCTTACCCCCATCCTCGAAATCGATTTTAATTTTTACCTCCATGAAATTATGCTATTTGGTGTTTTTTTACTATCTTCGTCCCGTTATTTTTTACTATGTAAAAAGCGTTATAAAATGGCAGCGGAAACATACCACATACCAGTGATGTTACAAGAGTGCATCGACAACCTCGCAATCAAGCCCGATGGCATATACATCGACCTTACGATGGGCGGAGGTGGTCACACTCGCGAGATACTCAAGCACCTCGGCCCCAAGGGTCATCTCTACTCCCTCGACCAGGACCCCGATGCTGCGGCAAATGCCCCCGATGACGAGCGCCACACCTTCGTGGCATCGAACTTCCGCTTCGTGCGCGGAGCGATGCGCCTGCGCGGCGTGGAGCATGTCGACGGCATTTTGGCCGACCTCGGCGTATCGTCACACCACTTCGACGCCAAGCACCGCGGCTTCTCGTTCCGTGGTGAGGCACTCCTCGACATGCGCATGAACACTCGCGGTGGTCGCACAGCTGCCGACATCGTAAACACATACACAAATGATGCCTTAAGTCGCATCTTCGCCGAATATGGCGAGTTGGATACCACATGGAAGATTGCAAACTGCATAGAGCGCGCCCGCAGCATCAAGCCCATAACAACCACCGCAGAGCTTGTCGAGGCCGTTAAGCCCTGCACCCCGCCGAAGGATGAGGCGAAGTTCCTGACGAAACTCTTCCAGGCGTTGCGTATCGAGCTCAATGGCGAGATTGAGGCTCTCAAAATGGCACTCGAGCAGAGCCTCAAATTGCTTGCACCCGAGGGTCGTTTGGTTGTGATGTCGTACCACTCGCTGGAGGACCGCATAGTGAAGAATTTCATGCGTAGCGGCAACACCGAGGGTCGCATAGAGAAGGACTTCTTCGGTCGCGCAACAACGCCCCTTAAGGTCATCACACGCAAGGCCGTCATCCCCACCGACGAGGAGATAGCCCTCAACCCACGCTCACGCAGTGCAAAGTTGCGTGTGGCAGAGAAGATATAACCGAGCAACAATGAGCGAAGACAGATACACCCGAAACGAGATTATCGCCGACGACCTCGACGATAGAGCATCGCGCAGTACAAGCGACATACGCCGCCGCATCAACCGCGAGGTGGTGCGCGTGGAGGAGGAGCGCCCCGAGCAGAGCATCCTCGAAGAGGAGGAGTTCATCGACGACAGCGACATAGAGAACGAGGATGAAATAGAGATTGAGAGCGAGCAGGAGAGCGTAAAGCGTCCCAAGCGATTGATAGACCACATCATCACTGGCTCACTCCTTACCGATGGCACCGTACCATACTACCGCTACTTCATCGCCATTGCCGTGATGTGCTTCTTGAGCATCGTGCTTACCTTCCTGTCGCTGAATGCCAGCAACGAGTGTCGCCGTAAGGAGCGCATGGTGACAACCCTGCACGAGCGCTCGGTAGTCAAGGATGAACAACGCTACGGACTATCATCCAAGAGTGCTATACAGGAGCGACTCCTCGAGCACAATATTGAACTTGTCGACCTATCGAAGAATAGCCGACTCATAGAAAAGTAACAACAATGAGCACAAAAAATAGAGATAACAGCAAATCGAGCGCAGATAGCAAGCGTATCCACAAGCGCGATGTGGTGGCACGCGTTCGCTTTCTTTACTTTGCCTTTATGGTTGTAGGTCTCGTAATTGTCGTACGCCTCATCGGCGTGCAGATTGCGAGTCCCGCGGTTAAGCACAACGCCAAGGTCCTCAAGGAGGGCGTATTTCGCTATGACGACATCGAGGCACACCGCGGCGCCATCCTCACGCGCGATGGCGAGCCCCTTGCCATATCGAGCATACGCTACAACGTTGAGATAGACTTCAAATCGGAGGGCATCCGCAAGGCAGACAGCATGCTCTACCTCAAGAATGCAGACTCCCTAGCAAAGCTCCTTGCACTACACTTCAACAGCGAGGATGCCGTGGAGCACAACTACGATTACATCAGCGCAGAGGAGTACTTCAAAATCTTGCGCGACGAGCGCAGACTCGGCAAGCACCGCTCATACAAACTCTTTCCACGCCTTGTCACCATCGACGAGTGGATGGCGATGCGTAACTATCCCATCCTCAATGGCAACCTCGGATATGTCTACTTTGCACGCCCCGAGGAGCAACGCCTCTACCCCTTGGGTGATGTAGCACGCCAGACCATAGGTCGCCACACTCCCATCACCATCGAGACCGAGACCGAGAAGAAGGAGATCAAGGGTAAGGGTATCGAGTATCTCTACAACGACTACCTCACAGGCACAAACGGTCGCGTCAAGGAGCAGTGGATAGCCCACGGCTTCTGGACACGCGTGGATGACGAGAAGAACCGTATGCCCGAGGATGGATGCGATGTTATCACGACACTCGATGCCGGCATACAGCGCGCAGCAGACGACTACCTCCGCGAGGTGCTTCAGCAGCAGAATGCCTCATTCGGTGTGGCTATAGTCATGGAGGTGGAGACGGGAAATGTCTTGGCCATGGTGAGCCTCGGCTCGGGTAAGGAGCGTGGCAACGAGTATACCGAGCGTGTGGCAAACCATGCTCTCACGAGCACCATGATGCCTGGCTCGACGATGAAGCTCGCAACGACAATGGCACTCCTCGAGATTGGCGGTTACGACCTCGACACAAAGGTCAGCACCGAGCACTCACACTCGGGTAAGGGCGTGAAGGTTGGCGCTGCTACTGTCTACGACACGCACGATGCGGCGGAGGGCACAGATGGCAACATCACCCTTGTCGATGCATTTGCACACTCCTCGAATGTATACTTTGCCAAGGCTGTGTACGAGAAGTGGAAGGATAACCCCGCGGAGTATACGAAGTTCTTGTCCAAGTTACGTTTCAACGACTATGTCGGCTTGCAGAAGTATGACGAGAAGAAGGGCTATCTCCCCATGGCCGGCACAGCCGAGTGGAACAAAGATGGTAGCACCTCTACGCGTCTGCCACGCATGGCATATGGCTACGAGTTGATGGTACCACCCATCCACATGGCGACATTCTACAACGGCATTGCCAACGATGGTCGCATGGTAGCACCACGACTCATCGACCGCATTGAGCGCGATGGCGAGGTTATAGAGCGCATGCCCACGGTGACACTCATCGATAAGATGTGCTCGAAGCGCACGCTCAACCTCCTTGACAGTTGTCTTGTGGCTGGCGCATCACGCACCTCGGGCAAGTTCAAGGACCTCCCCACAACATTTGGTTGCAAGACGGGTACAGCACAGATGTGGTCTACTTTCGTGTCGCGTGGCGAGCAGGACTACAAACAGATGCTAAACGGCATAGACAAGAACGACGAGTACTACTACGGCTCTATCGTCTGCGTCATGCCTGCCGAGAAGCCCAAGTACACCATCTATGTGGGCGTTTGCAAGCAGAAGATGTTTGGTGGCGACCCCTACTATGGCATCCTCCTGGCGGGCCCCGTGGCGAACAACATCATGACATATATCCACGCCAACGACCCCACGCTACATGCCGAGGTGGAGAGAGCATCCACGCAATATAGCCCCAAGAAGATTAAGGCGGGAAATAGCGACGATGTTGCGGAGATAAGCCGTAGGCTAACAGCGCAGCACACAAGCACCGACAAGGGTAAAGAGTGGAGTCGTGCCAAGGTTGACGGCGAGGGCAAGAGCACCGTCTCGGGCATGGAGTTCGAGGTGGGCACAGTACCTAATGTCGAGGGCATGGGACTCTCGGATGCCCTGTACCTGCTCGAGTCCGTAGGCATGAATGTCACACATAGTGGTTACGGCGCGGTGCAGTCGCAGAGCGTCAAGGCGGGTCGAAAGATTACGAACGACAATAGCGCAATACATCTAACACTCAAATAACAGCGATATTAGCGAGGGTAAACCCCTCATCAAAATAGAGACATGAAACAACTACACGACTTACTCGACGATGTTCGAGCCTTAGAGATAAAGGGTGCAAACCCCACGATTACGGCTTTGGAGTATGACTCACGCCGCGTGGAGAGCGGTTGTTGCTTCTTTGCCGTGCGCGGCACAGCGAGCGATGGCCACACGTTCATCCCCGCAGCCATAGAGCGTGGCGCCGTAGCCATCGTATGCCAGGAGCTCCCCGCCCAGATTAACGACAACATCGCCTACATCGTGGTCGAAGATACCAACGTTGCTATGGCGGCAATGGCAGCCTCATTTTATGACCACCCCACACTGGAGCTTAAGCTTGTCGGCGTGACGGGCACAAATGGCAAGACCACAACGGCAACGCTCCTCTACGACATGTTTATGGCGATGGGCTACAAGGCGGGCCTCATATCTACGGTCATCTATCGCATCGGCCAGCGTAGCGTGGCATCGACACACACCACACCCGACGCCATACGCCTCAACGCCATGATGCGCGAGATGGTTGACGAGGGTTGCGACTACTGCTTCATGGAGGTGTCGTCACACGCGGCTGCGCAACACCGCATCGCATACCTACACTTCGCGGGAGCGCTCTTCACGAACCTCACACACGACCACCTCGACTACCACGGCACATACAAGGAGTATATCCGCGCCAAGAAGAGCTTCTTCGACAACCTCGCACCCACGGCGTGGGCGGTGGTGAATGCCGACGACCGCAATGGCGAGGTGATGCTTCAAAACTGTAAGGCACACGGCTACCGCCTCTCGTTGCGCTCGATGGCCGACTACCGCACAAAGATTGTCGAGATGCACCCCGATGGCATGCAACTCATCCTCGACGGCAAGGAGGTGTGGGTGAAGTTTACAGGCAGATTTAATGCCTACAACCTCACAACGGTATATGCCGCTGCAACTCTGCTTGGCATCGACAGCACCGAGGTGCTCACAACACTCTCCATGCTCACACCCGTGTCAGGACGCTTCGAGACCATAACAGCCTCGGACCGCACAATGGCCATCGTGGACTATGCCCACACGCCCGATGCGCTGGAGAATGTGCTTCAAACAATCGAGGAGATACGCACAGCGCAGCAGCAACTCATTGTGGTATGCGGCTGCGGTGGCGACAGAGATAAGACCAAGCGCCCCGAGATGGCAAAGATAGCGGTGGAGCACGCCACAACGGCGATATTCACCTCGGATAACCCCCGCACCGAGAACCCCGATGACATCATCGATGACATGGTAGCGGGTGTGGCAGCCGCAACGAACTACCTGCGCATCAGCGACCGCCGCGAGGCTATACGCACCGCAACGATGCTCGCCAAGGCGGGTGACATCATCCTCATAGCGGGTAAGGGCCACGAGGACTACCAGATTATTGGCACCGTGAAGCACCACTTCGACGACCGCGAGGAGGTGCGCAAAGCATTTGAAACTACACACAACACAAACTGTTAACAGAAACCCAGACACAATGTTATACGAGCTTTTCTCATATCTCAAGAACACCGACCTCCCAGGTAAAGACCTCGGAAACTTTCTCTCGTTCCGTGCCGGAGCGGCGATAATCCTGTCGTTGCTCATCACCATCTTCTTCGGCAAGTATGTCATCCGCATCCTGCGTCGCAAGCAGATTGGCGAGGATATCCGCGACCTCGGACTCGAGGGCCAGCTCCAGAAGAAGGGCACACCCACGATGGGTGGCATCATCATAATCATGGCGGTGCTCATCCCCGTATTGCTCTTTAGCGACCTCTCAAACATCTATATTCAGCTCATGCTTATCACCACCCTATGGCTCGGCTTCATAGGCGGTCTGGACGACTACATCAAGGTCTTCCGCCACAAGAAGGAGGGTCTCAACGGCCGCTTCAAGGTCTTCGGTCAGGTGGGCTTGGGCATCATCGTGGGCACAACGATGTGGCTATCAGGCGACATCGTAATCCAGGAGAAGGAGCTTGCGACAACGACATATGAGGTCATAGACGAGAGCGGACAGACAAGAACCATCGAGGAGGAGGTACTCGTGCAGAAGGCCGAAAAGAAGACCACAGAGACATCCATCCCCTTCTTCAAGAACACACGACTTAACTACAAGGATATAGTTGGCGGTAACGACACCATCGGATGGTTGTTCTACATCCTCGTGGCGATATTCATCATCACCGCGGTGTCGAATGGAGCGAACCTCACCGACGGCATCGATGGTCTCTTGACGGGTGTGTCTATCCCTATAGTCATGGTGCTCGGTGTCTTGGCATACCTATCGGGACATATCATCTACTCGGACTACCTCAACATCATGTATATACCCTACAGCGCCGAGCTCATCGTCTTCGCTACGGCCTTTGTGGGTGCATTGGTGGGCTTCTTGTGGTACAACTCCTTCCCCGCGCAGATATTCATGGGCGACACAGGTTCGTTGACCATTGGCGGTATCATCGCCGTATTTGCGCTCTGCATCCGCAAGGAGCTATTGCTGCCACTGTTGTGCGGTGTATTCCTCGTTGAGGCACTCTCGGTGATTATCCAGACGACATACTTCAAATACACCAAGCGCAAGTATGGTGAGGGACGACGCGTATTCCTTATGTCGCCCATCCACCACCACTACCAGAAGAAGGGCCTGTTCGAGACCAAGATTATGATGCGCTTCTTCATCATATCGCTTTTGCTCTCGGCACTCACACTCGTAACTTTGAAGATTCAGTAAACTAAAGAAAAGAGATTCAGCATATGAAACGCAAGATAGTAGTTTTGGGCGGAGGTATCTCGGGCTACGGCTCGGCAATACTCGCCAAGAAGAAGGGCTTCGATACCTTCCTGACAGATATGGGCAAGATAGCTCCCAAGTTCAAGGAGCGCCTCGACGAGTGGGGCGTGGAGTATGAGGAGGGCGGCCACACCGAGGAGCGCATACTCGATGCCAACGAGGTTATCAAGTCGCCAGGCATTCCCGACACAGCACCTATCGTCATGAAGATTCGCGAGCGTGGCATCCCCGTAATCTCGGAGATTGAGTTCGCAGGACGCTACAAGGGCGTGGCAAAGACCATCTGCATCACAGGCTCTAACGGCAAGACAACAACCACATCGCTTATCTACAAAATCATGAGCGATGCCGGACGCAAGGTGTCGCTCGGTGGCAACATCGGCGAGAGCTTCGCATACTCTGTGGCTACGGACAAGTACTTCTGGCACGTATTGGAGCTCAGCTCGTTCCAGCTCGACGGCTGCTACAAGTTCAAGGCAGACATCGGCGTGCTCACCAACATCACGCCCGACCACCTCGACCGTTACGACTACAAATTGGAGAACTATGCACGCTCGAAGATGCGCATCACGCAGAATCAAGGTGCTTCGGACTTCTTCATCTACTCGGCAGATGACAACGAGACAAACAACATGCTCGCCGAGATGGACGATACGTTGCGTGCACGTCAGTTGCCCTTCGCCATTAACACCGCAATTGCGAGTGGCGATGGTGACGCCATCCTTGAGGGTCACACCTTCACCGCAACCGTGGGTAAGAAGTCTGTCACAATCGACACGCGCAAGATGCAGATTGAGGGTATGCATAACATCTACAACGCCATGTCGGCAGCCCTCGCGACACTCGCAGCAGGCATCGAGCCCAAACAGATTAAGCGCTCTATATATGAGTTCTCGCCCGTGGAGCACCGCCTCGAGCCCGCAGGCACGGCAAACGACATACAGTGGGTAAACGACTCGAAAGCTACGAACGTAGACTCGGTATGGTATGCCCTCGAGAGCATGAAGCGCCCAACGGTGTGGATTGCGGGTGGCACGGACAAGGGTAACGACTACACCCCCATCAAGGAGTTTGCACGCCGCAAAGTAAAGGCGCTCATCTGCATGGGCGTGGACAACACAAAGCTTGTGCGCGACTTCCAGGGCATAGTGCCCGTAATTCGCGACTGCCACACCTTCGAGGAGGCTATGGCCGCAGCACGCGACGAGGCGAAGGAGGGTGACACAGTGCTCCTCTCACCCGCATGCGCAAGCTTCGACCTCTTCCGCAACTACGAGGAGCGTGGTCGCATGTTCAAAGAGTGGGTCAAGGAGAACGTATTAAAGTAACAACGCGATGTCAACAAAGAGCAACAGAGGAATAGAGACAACACCCGATGAGCTTCTCACGCGTAGCAAACGCATATTGGAGGGCGACCGCACACTGTGGATAATCTTCGCAGTACTCATCGTCGTATCCATCCTTGTGGTCTACTCTTCGACCGCAAAGATGGCGTATGACATCACCACAAGCCTCTCTACAACCGACTCACTACGCCAGCAGTTGATGCTCGTGGTGATGGCCGTGCTCATAGTCTTCATCACCCACAAGATAAACTACACCATCGTGCGTATGCTTACGCCGACATTCTTCTGGATATTCGTCTTCCTGACGGTGCTCACCTACTTCGTTGGTGGCACAACAAACGGCGCAGCACGCTGGTTGCCAATCGGTTCGTTCCAGCTGCAACCCTCGGAGGGTCTCAAGGTGCTCACAATACTTATGCTGGCACGCCGTATGGAGAGTCGACAGAAGGATATAGACAAGATACCTATCTTGCCTACGTCGTGGCGACTCGGCGACCCAAAGCAGTGGAAGATTATCAAGGAGAATACATGGCCTCTGATCAGCCCCATGGCCATTGCATGTGCCGTGATTCTGCCTGCACATACCTCATCCGCAGTGCTTATCTTCGCGACATCACTGCTTATGCTCTACATCGGTCGAGTGTCACTGCGTGAGCTTACGAAGTTTGTCGTGGTAACCTCGGCAGCAGGTATTCTCGGCATTGCTACGATGTCACTTGTGGGCATGGGACGTGGTGATACGGCAGGAGGTCGCTTCTCGCAGTGGATAAACACATGGGTTGATGGCCGACATGATGCGGTGTATGAGTTCTCGGATACGGAGCGCGCGATGATTGCGATACGCGAGGGTGGACTCTTTGGTAAGGGTGCGGGACATAGCGCCTCACGCGCTGCGATTATCCACCCCGAGAGTGACTACGCATACTCCTTCTTCACATCGGAGTATGGCATAGTAGCGGCTGTGATACTCATGCTGTTATACCTATGGATTACGTTCCGCGCCATAGAGATATGCCGCCGCTGCACAAAGCCATTCCCCACGCTGATAACCGCAGGCCTCGGACTACTCATAACGTGTCAGGCACTGCTACACATACTCGTACAGGTCAACATCCTCCCCGAGACGGGACAGAACCTCCCACTCGTATCGCGAGGTGGTTCATCGCTGATATTCACGGCCGTAGCCTTTGGAATCATACTCAGCGTAAGCCGTACGAATGAACAAAACATGATTAAAGAGAGTAAAGAGAATGAGTGACGTTATAAGATTGGATAAGTATCTGTGGGCGGTGCGCGTGTTTAAGACACGCAGTGATGCCGCAGATGCCATACGCCAAAACCGCGTATTGGTCAACGATGCCTACGCCAAGCCCTCGCGCGAGGTTAAGGTGGGCGATATGATATCGGTACGTCGCGAGCGCGTGCACTACAGTTATAAGGTTCTCGACCTTGTATCGAGCCGTCAGCCCGCGAAGAATGTGCCCATGTACTGCCTCAACTGCACACCTCAGGAGGAGTTGGACAAGCTCAATGTGCCACACGAGACCATCTTCGTCTTCCGCGAGCGTGGCATGGGACGCCCCACGAAGAAGGACCGCCGTAACATCGACGCACTGATGGATGGTTTCTTCTACGACGCTGGCGACGATATGGAGGATGATGAGGATTAAGCAACTTCAAAACAACGATATAAATAACAACAAATTAAAATACAACGATTTATGGAATACGATTTCAGAGCCATAGAGCCTAAATGGCAGAAGAGATGGCAAGAGGAGGGCACCTACAAAGTGGATGTAGATGCTTCTCGCCCAAAGTTCTATGTGTTGGATATGTTCCCCTACCCATCGGGTGCGGGACTCCACGTAGGTCACCCACTCGGCTACATCGCATCGGACATCTACTCACGCTACAAGCGTCAGCGTGGCTTCAACGTGCTTCACCCTATGGGTTACGACGCCTTCGGTCTCCCCGCAGAGCAGTACGCCATCCAGACAGGTCAGCACCCCGCTGTAACCACCGAGGAGAACATCTCTCGCTACCGCTCACAGCTCGACAAGATTGGCTTCTCGTACGACTGGTCACGCGAGGTACGCACATGCGAGCCCGACTACTACCACTGGACACAGTGGGCATTCCTCAAGATGTTCGACCACTGGTATAACAACCTTTCGCAGAAGGCAGAGCCCATCACAGCCCTCGTTAAGCACTTCGAGGCTGAGGGTACCGCAGGCATCGACGCAGCAGAGACCGCACACTTAACGTTTACCGCCGAAGAGTGGAAGGCTATGACGGAGGCAGAGCGCGAGCAGGTATTGCAGAACTACCGCCTTGCATTCCGTGCCGACACGATGGTGAACTGGTGTCCCGCACTCGGCACCGTGCTTGCTAACGACGAGGTTAAGGAGGGTCTCTCAGTTCGCGGTGGCCACCCCGTAGAGCAGAAGCGCATGAAGCAGTGGTTGTTGCGTGTTACGGCATACGCACAGCGCATGCTCGATGGCTTGGACAAGCTCGAGTGGAGCGAGTCGTTGAAAGAGATTCAGCGCAACTGGATTGGTCGTTCGGTAGGTGCACAGGTATTCTTCGATGTTAAGAACTCGGAGCGCAAGCTCGAAATCTTCACCACACGCCCCGATACTATCTACGGCGTTACCTTCATGGTTATCGCCCCCGAGCACGAGTGGGTGGAGGAGCTTACAACAGCGGAGAACCGCGAGGCTGTCGAGGCATACATAGCCGAGACGAAGCGTCGCTCGGAGCGTGAGCGTATCGCTGATACAAAGCGCGTTAGCGGTGTTAAGACTGGCTCATACGCTATCAACCCATTCTCTGGCCGCGAGATTCCTATCTACATTTCGGACTATGTATTGGCGGGCTACGGTACAGGTGCTATCATGGCAGTTCCTGCGCACGACTCACGCGACTACGCCTTTGCACGCCACTTCGGCATCGAGATTATACCCGTTGTTGAGGGCGGTAACCTCGAGGTTGAGTCATACGACGCTAAGGAGGGTAACGTAATCAACTCGGACATCATCAACGGCATGGATGTTAAGGATGCTATCAACTTCATGTTCGAGGAGGTTGAGCGCCGTGGCTTGGGTAAGAAGCTCATCAACTACCGCTTGCGCGATGCTATCTTCTCACGCCAGCGCTACTGGGGCGAGCCCTTCCCCATCTACTATAAAAATGATGTGGCATACCGCCTTACTGACGAGCAGTTGCCCCTCACTTTGCCCCCTATCGAGAACTTCGGTCCTACCGAGGAGGGCGAGCCACCTTTGGCACGCGTGGAGAAGTGGCACACAGCAGAGGGCTACCCCTATGAGCTCTCAACAATGCCAGGCTTCGCAGGCTCATCGGCATACTTCCTCCGCTATATGGATCCCCACAACCGCGAGGGTCTCGTAGGCAAGGAGGCTAACGAGTACTGGCGCAATGTTGACTTGTATGTAGGTGGTATTGAGCACGCTACGGGTCACCTTATGTACTCACGCTTCTGGAACATGTTCCTCTACGACCTCGGCTATGTATGCGAGTCGGAGCCCTTCAAGAAGCTCGTTAACCAGGGTATGATTCAGGGTCGCTCGAACTTCGTATACCGCATCGTGGGTACAAATCAGTTTGTGTCGCTCGGCCTTAAGGAGCAGTACCAGACTCAGGAGATTCACGTCGATGTAAACATCGTTAAGAACGACATCCTCGACCTCGATGCATTCCGTGCATGGCGCCCCGAGTTTAAGGATGCAGAGTTCGTATTGGAGGATGGCAAGTATATCTGTGGCTGGGCTGTGGAGAAGATGTCAAAGTCGATGTTCAACGTCGTTAACCCAGACTACATCGTCGAGGCTTATGGCGCCGACACACTCCGTATGTACGAGATGTTCCTCGGTCCTTTGGAGCAGTCTAAGCCATGGGATACAAACGGTATTGATGGCGTACACAAGTTCTTGCGTCGCTTCTGGGCTAAGTTCTACTCTCGCGATGGCGTGTTACTCGTAAACGACGAGAAGGCTACACCCGCAGAGCTTAAGACCCTCCACAAGACCATCAAGAAGGTGGGCGAGGATATCGAGAACTTCTCGTTCAACACCTCTGTTGCAGCATTCATGATCTGCCTCAACGAGCTTGGCGACTGCTCAAAGCGCGAGATTTTGGAGCCTTTGACAGCCCTTATCGCACCATTTGCACCACATATCGCCGAGGAGTTGTGGCACGCACTTGGTCACGAGACATCTGTATGCGATGCTGAGTGGCCCAAGTTCGTTGCCGAGTACCTCGTTGAGAACTCATTCGAGTACCCTGTGATGATCAACGGCAAGCTCCGCTTCAAGCAGGAGTACGCACTCGACCTTGCGCAGGAGGATATCGTGGCACACATCGTCACAACAGATGGCGCACAGAAGTGGCTCGAGGGTAAGCAGCCCAAGAAGATCATCGTGGTCAAGGGCAAGATTATCAACATCGTGATGTAATGCGAAGGTTTATTCCGGAGTCGGTATTTGCCGGTCTTTTGATCGGCATTGCCGGCCTCGTATTCCTGCACGTCGGAGGTCTGGGTGGAGCCGTGCTCTTCGCCTTCGGCCTTATGTCGGTGACGTTGAGC
>JAZRAT010000112.1:0-10913 GCA_045634725.1 Alistipes sp.
AACCACCATGAGGAGGTGCACCATACTTAAAGGCGTTCATCAAGAAGCCGAACTGCTCCTCTGCAGCCTCGGGCGTGAAGCCGAGAGCATCGAAGACCTTAGCCTGGAGCTCAGCATCGTGGATACGGATTGAGCCGCCACCAATCTCCGTACCGTTACATACGAAGTCGTAGGCGTTAGCACGCATCTTGCCCAACTCGCCAGAGTCGAAGTACTTTGCATCCTCGGGCTTGGGTGATGTGAAGGGGTGGTGCATAGCGTAGAAGCGCTGTGTCTCCTCGTCCCACTCGAACATTGGGAAGTCGACAACCCAGAGGGGTGCGAACTTCTTGGGGTCGCGCAGACCGAGGCGCTCAGCAACCTCAAGACGCAATGTGCAGAGCTGTGTGAGGGTCTTGAACTTCTCGCCACAGAGGATGAAGACCATGTCGCCAGCCTTAGCGCCTGTGCGCTCAGCAATAGCCTTAACCTCCTCGGGAGTGAAGAACTTATCGATAGATGACTTAACGCCACCCTCAGCATCAACGCGAATCCATACGAGACCCTTAGCACCTACCTGTGGACGCTTCACGAACTCTGTGAGCTCGTCAATCTGCTTGCGTGTGTACGATGCGCAGCCCTCAGCAGCGAAGCCTACAACATACTCCGCAGAGTCGAACACTACGAAGTCGTGGCCATGTGCAAGGTCGGTGATGTCGCTGAATGTCATACCGAAGCGCAAGTCGGGCTTGTCCGAGCCATACTTCTCCATAGCCTCAATCCAAGGCATACGGCGGAAGGGCTCTGCGAACTCCACGTCCATAACCTCCTTGAACATGTAGCGTGCCCAGCGCTCGAAGATCTCGAGTACGTCCTCCTGCTCTACGAACGACATCTCGCAGTCGATCTGTGTTAACTCGGTCTGGCGGTCAGCGCGCAAGTCCTCATCGCGGAAACAACGTACAATCTGGAAGTAGCGGTCGTAGCCCGCAACCATAAGCAACTGCTTGAGTGTCTGGGGTGACTGTGGAAGAGCGTAGAACTGGTTGGGGTTCATGCGTGAGGGCACGATAAAGTCGCGTGCACCCTCTGGCGTAGACTTGATAAGGTATGGTGTCTCAATCTCAAGGAAGCCCTCCTTATCGAGGAACTGGCGTACGGCCTGTGCCATGCGGTGGCGAAGAATCATCGCGCGCTGCAAGGGAGGACGACGAAGGTCGAGGTAGCGGTACTTCATGCGAAGGTCGTCGCCACCATCGCTCTCCTCCTCAATAGTGAATGGAGGTGTCACGGCGCGGTTGAGAATCTTGAGCTCTGTAGCCGAAATCTCGATGTCGCCAGTAGCAATTTTTGAGTTCTTTGATGAGCGCTCGATAACCTTACCTGTAACCTGCAAGACATACTCACGACCCACCTCCGCAGCAGCTGCCTTAACAGCCTCTGAAGAGTGCTCCTCGACGGTAATCTGTGTGATGCCATAACGGTCGCGTAGGTCGATAAAGGCCATAGCACCAAGGTTGCGCACCTTCTGCACCCAACCTGAAAGTGTTACCACCTCGCCCACATTCTCGATGCGGAGTTCACCGCAATTGTGCGTTCTGTACATAGTATTATATAATTTAATTTTTTGTATTACCCTTTTTTGTTGTACCTTTGTATCCCACAAAGGTAATAATTTTTTCAGCAACACTACAACTTTATGAGCGAAAATATCACTAAATGCCATGCGGAAGATGAAAAATTTATGCGTATGGCACTAAACGAGGCAGAACATGCGTTAGCAAAACGAGAGGTGCCCATTGGAGCTGTGGTCGTGGCGGGTGGTAGAGTCATTGGCCGAGGACACAACCTTGTAGAGACGCTCATGGATGCTACGGCACATGCCGAGATGCAGGCCATCACTGCGGCGATGTCGACGCTCGGTGGTAAGTACCTTAATGAGTGTACGTTATACGTTACGGTGGAGCCATGTGTCATGTGTGGTGGCGCCTTGGCCTGGAGCCAGATAGGCCGTGTGGTATATGGCGCACCCGATGCAAAGCGAGGCTACTCGACCTATTCGGAGCGCATTATGCACCCCAAAACTGAGGTAAAGGTGGGTGTGCTGCAGGAGGAGTGTGAGGCGCTTATGAAGCGTTTTTTTGCCGATTTACGCAAATAAGTGACCGCGAAGCGTTTGTATTCCGAAAAAATGTCGTAACTTTGTGATTGCTTTGCTCCGAAAGGCGTGATGCACAATGGTGAAATGAAGGAAACAAGATAATAAAAAACCAATAAACTAACTATGAAAAAACTTATCATGACCGTTGTTGCCCTCATGGGTGCAACAGCTCTTTTTGCTCAGACAGACGTTGTGGCTACATTCCAGCAGGCAACAGCTAACGCTAAGGCTGGTAACTTCACAGAGGCTATCGCACAGTTCGAGTCAGTTATCGAGGCTGGCTGGGATATCGACGAGCCCGATGCAAACCAGCTCAAGGCTATTGCGGGCGCAAAGAAGTTCATCGTAACTTGCCACAACAAGATGGGTATTGCTGCCATCAACGCTAAGAACTATGAGGCTGCTGTTGAGCACTTCACAAACGCCGCTAACTGCGCAGAGCTCTACGAGGACTTGGCCGGCATGAACAAGAACAAGACTATGATTGGTCAGGTATACCAGGTGCAGGGTGCTGACGCCTTCAACTCTGGCGACTATGCAACAGCTATCGCAGTGTTCTCACAGGGTTACGCTGCTGACCCCCGCAACACAGAGATGGCACTCAACCTCGCTGAGAGCTACTTCAAGAGCGATATGTACCAGGAGGGTATGAAGATCTGTACCAAAATCGCTGGCATGAATGCTGAGAAGTTCGCTGAGGCTATCGCTGAGGCTCAGGCAAAGATGGATATGTACACTAACAACGAGGTTGCTAAGCTCCAGATGGCTAACGACTACGACGGCATCATCGCTATGGCTGCTGAGCTTGAGGATGCTGCAATGGCTGCAAAGATTACTATGCAGGCATACTACGGCAAGAAGGAGTTCGCAAAGATGGTTGAGGTGTCTACTGCAGCTCTCGAGGCACAGACTACAGATGAGGGTCGCAGCGACATCAACTACCTCCTCGGCGTTGCTTACAACGAGTTGGGCCAGTTCGAGCAGGCTATCGCAGCTATGAAGAACGTTACAGCAGGTAACAACGTAGCAAACGCTGCTGCTGTTATTGAGGCGCTTACAGCTCAGAGCAAGTAATTTGATATGATAAGGGGCCATTCTCGCCCCATCCTAAAAAGTAAGACCCCACGGGCTGTACTATTGAGTACTATCCCGTGGGGATCTTCTTTTGTGATAGGCCAAGCCTAACCCCTTCTAATATCAAATCTAATCAAATCTTTTGTCGCCACCAACTCATTCCTAATTGCTAATTACTCACTACTAAATAAATAAGTCCCGCCGAACTTGCGTCAGGCGGGACTTGTTTTGCAGCATACGCTATAAGCCGAGTTCTGTACTCCGCCTTGCGGCAGAGCCTCTATCATTTATCTACTACGGCGATCACTCGCCGTCTCTAGCAACCTACCCCCCGACATTGGACGAGCAGCCCTTAATTGTCGGTATACATGGTCTTGCAACCCACGAGGTGTACTGCCGAGGAGTATTGCTACCCTCGCGGTGGGCTCTTACCCCGCCTTCTCACCCTTACCACCCGAGGGTGGCGGTTATTTTCTTCTACACTTCTATACTCTCACGAATATCAAGCCGTTAACTTGCGCGGTGCTCTGTGTTGCTCGGACTTTCCTCCCCCACCCGAAGGTGGCAGCGATAGAGCGCATATGCAGGTGCAAAGATACGAAATTTTCTCGTAATGCAATAGTGTGGTGAAAATAAGGTCGCTATTTATCTGCCCCGAGGCGCTTTGCATAGCGGTGTATATCGAGGAGTCGGAAGGCGAGTGTCACCATCGACACGCCGTACGACACGAAGGCGATGGCCACAAAGAGTATCACGGCCTCGACGCCAAGCGTCGCGGGCATCCACAACACGGCAAGCGCAACGATGATGACGATAGCCGAGTAGAATATCAGCCAGCCACTGCCACGCACGCTATGCGACTTAAGGTCTATGCCCTGTACGAGCATTGCCGTGCCACGATATAGTAGCCATGCTCCGAGGAGTATGGGCATGACGAATGCCGAGACAAGCGAGTTGAATATCAATATTATACCTATTATAATATCGGCAATTGAGGCCAGTATGAGCCACCCTCGTCGCACATAACGATTGTTTGAGGATAGGCTCTGTATGAGAGTCAATATTCCTGAGAACATCACTGCAAAGCCAAACCATGTGGCGAACGAGAAGTAGCTCACGGCGGGGTTGACCATAACGATGAAGCCTATGGCTATGAGCACGATGCCTGCGATAAGCGAGAGCCACCAGTAACCTACAAGTCGCTCGGAGCGTTCTGAATAGTCATTTTTCATAGTATTAAGATTTTGTTGCATGGGGCGTGTCTCAATAATCGTGCAAAAAAGGCTTATGCGGTGGCAAGAGGGTAGTAGGGTTTGGAAGTTGTAGATTTTATTAGTATCTTTGCTTGGTTGTAAACAATTAAAAATTTAGATATATGAGACATTTTGTTATGGGTGTCGCCATGGTTATGGCTGCCCTCTTTACATTTGCACTTCCCACTGATGCCGTAGCGCGCAACTACAGCATCGTCCCCGAACCTGCATATATGGATATCCAGCCTGAGGGTGACTATGTTGTAACCGCCAAGATACACATCGTGGTGAACGACGAGGCATGGAATCCTGCGGAGCGCTTCGCAGAGGATATGATGTCGTACTTCGGCACGAAGAAGCCTATGCACACCTCAAAGCGTGGCAAGGGTATCAAGGTGCGTATCGACCAGTTTGTTCCCGCCGAGGGCTATGAGATGACTATCAGCGAGGAGGGTATCATCATCATTGGTGGCTCGGAGGCTGGCATTTACTACGGCTTGCAGACGCTCCGTCAGATTATCATCACCAACGAGGGTAAGGTGCCTTACGGCTTTATCGCTGATGAGCCAACCTTCGCATATCGTGGTGCACACCTCGATGTTGCACGCCACTTCTTCTCTGTGGATGATGTCAAGAACTACATCGACATCATCGCAGCGCACAAGCTCAACCGCCTACACTGGCACCTCACCGATGACCAGGGCTGGCGCATCGAGATTAAGGCATACCCCGAGCTAACTGAGAAGGGTTCGATGCGTAAGGAGACACTCGTAGGTCATGGTCTTAACCCCGTTGAGTGGGATGGCACGCCCTATGGTGGCTACTACACTCAGGAGGAGATTCGCGAGGTTGTTAAGTATGCTGCCGAGCGTTATATTGAGGTTATCCCCGAAATTGAGATGCCTGGCCACTCACAGGCTGCGCTCCACGCACTCCCATGGTTGGGTTGCAACGAGCAGGTTGTAGACGTGTGGACAACATGGGGTGTAACTCCCGAGGTGCTCTGCGCAGGTAAGGAGACAACATATGAGTTCCTCGAGAATGTTCTCGACGAGGTTATCGAGCTCTTCCCCTCGGAGCTTATCCACATTGGTGGCGATGAGTGTCCCAAGGATCGCTGGGTGGAGTGTGAGCACTGCCAGGCGATGATTAAGGCTTTAGGTCTTGAGTCGGAGGAGGAACTTCAGGGCTACCTCGTGGCACGCATCGAGAAGTACCTCAACAGCAAGGGTCGTCGTATGATTGGCTGGGATGAGATTCTCGATGGTGGCGTGACACCCACAGCTACTGTTATGTCATGGCGCGGTATTGGTGGTGGTATCTACGCTGCGGAGCGCGGTAACGATGTCGTTATGACCCCCATGCCCCTCTGCTATCTCAACTTCTACCAGACCGAGAGCCGTGAGGGTGAAGGCCTTCAGATTGGTGGTCACATCCCCTTCGAGAAGATCTATGCATGGGATGTATACGAGGGTATGAGCGATGCTGCGCGCCCACATATCATTGGTGTTCAGCTCAATATGTGGAGCGAGTACCTCAAGTCTATGGATATGGTTGAGGTTATGCTTCTCCCACGCCTTGGTGCTATGTGCGAGGTGCAGTGGTCACACGACCGTCGCGATGACTCTACCATCCGCGCGAAGATGGAGCTTATGCGTAAGTTCTACGAGGCGAATGGATGGAATTGCGCCCCCTATTATTTCAATTTTAGAAAATAATTTCTTGTGATATGGCCGCATCTGCGGCCTCTCAATCAAAGCCTCGAATGGAATGTACGCTTTGTACTATCCATCCGAGGCTTTCTCATGTCAAGGCCACATCTGCACCCTTCTGACAGGAAATTAGGCTCAAAGTTCTTTAAAGTTCTTTGAACTCTCTATATATAAAATATGCTGCTATCCACCGTGGGTAGCAGCATATTCTGTTTTGTAGGCTTGGTCCTATCGTGCTACAAAGCGTGAGGGGCGTGCCGAGATTGCCTTCTTGCGGGTGTCAAGCTCGTGCTTGGCATTCGCTTTAACCATCTCGTTGGCCTTCGCCTTCATCTCTGCGCTAACGAGTTCAGAGTAGATGGCGGGAGCCTCCTCCTCAGCGCGCTGGGGCATCGCTACGCTCTCGTTAACAACGATGCTTTTGGGCACAACGGCCGAGCGTGTTGCTGACGACTGCATAGCCTCATACTCCTCGACAGTTGAGCAACCCTCCTTTGTGAAGCATACAACCTCGCGGTAGAGGGGGCTGGGGTTCATCATATCGTCGTAGGCCACAGCCACAACGGTCATAACCTTGTCGAAGGGCAGGAAGAAGCTTGCGCTCTCGTATGGTGCGCCATCCCACAAGTACTCGTAGAAGATCTCATCGGGGTAGTCCTCTGAGTCAGAGAGGTCGTTGCCGTAGAAGTCGTAGTAGAACTCTGTGTAGTCGCCCTCGATATTCACTTTAACGGGAATCATGGCGTTACCAGCATACATCGAGAAGCCCTCATAGCCCGCTGCAACGAGCTCGTCGACGTTGAAGTACTTGTCAATCTCAACGCTGATAGCGATGTCGGCATAGGTCACAGCATCTGTGTGGAACACCTCGCTAAAGTGCACGTCGCTCAAGAACTCACACTTGTCGAAGTCCATGATGACGATGCCAAGTTTGTAGTCGGTGTCGGGTGCCAAGTCCCATACGGTAGTCACCTCGTCGCCCTGAGTAAGCTCCCACGAAGCAAATACCGAGTAGTCGTTGTCGTAGCCACGCTTGATGATTACGTTCTGGATGTAGTCCTTGGCATCCTCGGCGGTGTAGTTCGCGGGGTATACCATCCAGTGGTATGCGTGGCCCTTATCCGATGGAATAATCTCAATCCATGCGTTGTCGGTGCTGGGCACGATGTTCATCGAGAAGGTGCACTCCTCGGGGTTGCCCGATGCGAGGGTGTGGAACTCCTTACGCCAAATCTTCGATGTGGTGAGTGTGCCCGCCTTATAGCCGAATGCCACGATTGTGTAGTCGCTATCGGGGCGCATGCTACCGAAGGTGTTTGTAGAGTTGCCCTCGTAGGTGTAACTGCTGATAACGTAGTCGTACTCGCCCATGATAAGCTCGTAGAGCTCCTCATCGTTGAGACCCTTAACCACATCGCTGCGCAAAGGAAGCACAACGTATGGGTCATTAGTGGTAGTGGTTGTTATAACATCTACTGACGACTGTGTGAGGTTCTTGAGCTCGAGAGTAAGCACATTTGCCGAGGGCTCGAGGTGTGCTGATGTATGCTCATAGTAGCCTACTTCGCCAATAATGTCGCAGTTCTCGTTCCACTTTGCCGCCATGATGTAGTACTTGGTGTCGGCCTTACACTCAAACCATCCATCCTCGAGGATGTCCGAAAGGTTGTATATTGAGAAGAACTCTGTGCGGTCAGTGATGTATCCCCACTGCTGGAGAAGCGCGATTGTAGAGTCGATGCTTCCCTTCTGGAGTACTGTCTTGAGGTTCTCGGTGTTGAGAGCCTCCTTCCAGTAGTTTACCTCCTCCTCCGACATAATACCGCAGTAGTAGTCCACGCCCGAGTGCGATGGGGTAATGGTGTACTCAAGAACGAAGTCCTCCTCCTTGACGCCAAACTCGAAGGTTATGTCGCCCTCGTGTGGAGGCTCGGTCTTAACGTGTGTGGCGATGATATCTGTTGTGCGCTGACCCTCGAGGCTGATACCATATACATATACAACATACTCGGTTTCGGGTGTGAGCTGTGCGATGCGAATAGACTCCTCCGAGCCTGTGCCCACGATGCCCATGAGGAAATCGGCGAGCGTGAGGTCGTTAAGCTCGGCGATATACTGGAAGTACTCGAGGTCGGCCTGGAAGATGTCATTCTCATTGCCCTTGTAGTAGTCCCACGACTCCTTGTATGTAACCATAGGCACCCATGTCGTTGTGGGGTCTGCCGTAAGCACCGAGATGGTGATTGTCGTAGCATCGTAACCCACGAGTTCCACCTCCAGGGGCTTCTCGGCGGTGATGCGACCCTGTGTGAGGGTTAGCGTTACATCTGCTGCGCTCTTGTAGCTGAGTGTTACCTCTGCGGTGCGCGCTGCATCGTCGTAGTTACCACTTGCGGTGATGGAGAGTTTGTCTGCCTCCACGGCGATAGTCACCCACTCGGCCTCGGTTGTGGCGGTGAGCACCTCGCCCTTTATGGCGTTCTTGATGGTGTAGCCGAAGCTCTTTGTCTCGCCACGGTCATCGAAGGTTAGCTCGGTAGTCTCCACCTCGATGGCTGCAGGGGCTACGGCGTCTGGCTCGTTCTGGCACGCTGCGAGTGCGACAAAAGCCACGAGCAAGGGTAATAGTTTGAAAATGTTTTTCATAGTTTTTTGGTTAATGTGTCATGCAAATATATGAAAATATATTCAAATCAAGCATTTTTGGTAAATATTTTAATATTGGCACAGCAAAAAAAAGGCTGCCCCATTAGGACAGCCTTCAGTCTATGTATATCTCTAAGGATTACTTTGTAGCGCTCTCCAAACGCTTCATCATAGCGAACATGAAGAGTGCAGAGATCAAGCAGAGTGCGATGAACACTGCCCATACTGACCACAATGGGAGACCTGCCCAGAGGAAACCACCAACAGCAACGAGCATGTTACCGATAGCAGTAGCCACGAACCAACCACCCATCATCAAACCCTTGAGCTTTGGAGGTGCAACCTTTGATACGAATGAGATACCCATAGGTGAAAGGAGCAACTCAGCAAATGTCAATACGAGGTAAGTGAAGATCAACCAGTAGGGTGAAGTACGCTTCTCCTCCTTTGTCTCAGCCTTGATAGCTGCCAATGTAGCCTCAGCCTCAGCAACCTCTGTAGATGCGGTCTCAACAACCTCAACAACCTCGGGAGCCTCAACTACCTCTGCTACAACCTCAGCCTCCTCAACAACGGGAGTCTCAACAACCTCAGTAGCCTCCTCAACAACAACGGGCTCCTCAACAACTGCAGTCTCCTCAACTACCTCGTTTGCAGCCTCAGCAGCAGCGATTACGCAAGTAGCGTTGTAAACATCAGTAAATACGGGACGAGTCTTATCGTTGAGCTTGCCCATGAAGTCCTGAGCAGCCTTGATGTCAGCGTTAGCCTTACCATCAGCCTCCTTCAATGCATCAACATTAGGAGCAACGGCGTAGCACTTTGCTGCGAAAGCCTCAGCCTTGTTGAAGGCGATAGCGCGCTGCTGCTCGTTAGGAGTGTTCAAGCCCTGTGAACCGAATGCCATGATAGCGAAGCCGATAGCTGCAACCAACATACCGAATGCGATCTTACGGGGTGCTGAAGGCTCCTTACCCTTGCGTGCCAATGAGCCGAAGATAGCCATTGAAACGGGAGTCAACGCTACAACATAGAAGGGGTTAAACTGCTGGAAGATAGGTGCAGCAACTGCGATCTCAGCGTTAGGCTCGATGCCCATTGTGCGGTATACGAGGAAGCCGAGTACCAATGTTGCAATAGCACCAGAGATGAGCTTACCCTTAGCACCCTCGCTCTGGAAGATTGAGAATGTAGCGTAAACAGCAACGATAAGCAATGCGAGATTCCATACGTCGAACAACATAGTGTCGAAGCCGAATGCGTTAGTTGCAGTGAACTCATCAGCGAAGTATGTGAGTGTCAAACCATTCTGGTGGAATGCCATCCAGAAGAAGATAACAACAGCAAATACGAGGCACAATGCGATGATGCGCTGCTTAGTCTCTGCGGGAGAGAGGTTGTCAACAACCTGTGCTGCCTCGCCCTTCTTCTTACCACCCTCAACGTGACGGAATGTAGGACGGAATACGAAGTAGATAAGGATTGAGAGGATCAACGCTGCGCAAGCCACCATGAATGAGAAGTGGTAAGCATCGTTAGAGCTGTAGCCGAGGCTCTGCTCTGCCCACGCCTTGATACCAACAGCTGTTGTAGGAGCGAACAATGAACCTACGTTGATAGCCATGTAGAAGAGTGAGAAACCAGAGTCACGCTTGTCAGCATACTTGGGATCGTCGTAGAGGTTACCAACCATAACCTGCAAGTTACCCTTAAACAAACCAGTACCAACGCTGATAAGGATAAGAGCTGCCATCATGGCGATCATCGCTACTGACTCGCCTCCAAGAGGTGCAGAGAGCAACAAATAACCACCAAACATAACCATGATACCGGTAGTTACCATACGGCCGAAACCGAACTTATCGGCCATCATACCACCGATCAATGGCATGAAGTAAACCAAGCCGAGGAAAGTTGAGTAAATAGCACCTGCGGTACCGCTGTCAAGGCCGAAGTTCTCGCGAAGGAAGAGTGCGAAAACTGCCAACATTGTGTAGTAACCAAAGCGCTCACCTGTGTTTGCAAGGGCTAAGGCGTAAAGACCTTTAGGATGTCCTTTGAACATAGAAAAAAGTTTTTTAGTTAATA
>JAZRAT010000113.1:0-6157 GCA_045634725.1 Alistipes sp.
TGATATAAGTATCTCGGGAGTAATTATCGGTCGTGAGTTTATTCCAGACCATAATAGTAAATATTATGGCATGGGGACTGACATTTGGAGTGCTAATGTTACTTATGAGTTTAGAGATGGCAGATATAAGGTCACACTATCTAATATAGAGTGTATATCTAAAAAAGTAGTAACTGATACATATTCCTCATCTTCAACTTTATATGGACAAAGTTACGGGTATGCCGTATCTGTTCAAAGGGAAAGAGGTGCTTGGTCTTTGGCTGATTTAATGTATAGGAAGCGTATTACATATGAAGGAAAAATATATGATGAGAGTTTATACTATCAAGTAGCAAACTTCTTCGATAGGAACTTCACTGCAGCGGTGATATTGTCTTCAATAATTAAGGAAAATAATACGGATAACGATTGGTAATCAGAATATTATAACTATGAACTTTGTTAAGTATATCGTTGCTGCGGTGGTTGCAGCAGTTGCATTTATGGGTGTTGAGGCCTCGGCGCAGTCGATGTCCGAATCAACAACATGGCATTGGGATAAGGGTACTATCGTCGTGGATACGCCCGAGCGATCCGAGGGTCAGGAGCATGTCGTGGGTCTCGCCGTAGAGCCCATCGAGACATTGCGCGTGGGCTTTGTGGGTCTCGGTATGCGTGGCCCATGGGCGGTGATGCGCTTTGTGCATATCCCTGGCGTTGAGGTTGTTGCGTTGTGCGACTACGAGCGTGAGCGTGCCGATGCGTGCCAGCGCTTCCTCTATGAGGCGAGCATGATGCCTGCGGATGTATACCATGGCGAGCATGGCTATGAGGCGTTGTGCGAGCGCGAAGATATCGACCTTGTATACATAGCTACGGACTGGAATCACCACTTCCCCGTGGCAAAGTACGCCATGGAGCATGGCAAACATGTGGCGATAGAGGTGCCCTCGGCGATGAACCTCGAGCAGTGCTGGAGGCTTATCGACCTTGCGGAGCGCGAGCGCCTACACTGCTTCATCCTCGAGAATTGTTGCTACGACTACTACGAACTTACGGCGCTCAACATGGCTCAGCAGGGCCTCTTTGGCGAGATTGTTCGTGCCGAGGGTGCATACATCCACACGCTCGACATCTACTGGGATTCATACTGGCACGATCCCAACGATAACGACACCGATGAACTTAATTGGCGCTTGAAGTACAACATGGAGAATCGCGGTGACCTCTACGCAACACATGGCCTCGGACCTGTTGCGCAGTGCATGAACATACATCGTGGCGACCGCTTCACGACGTTGGTGGCCATGGATACTGAGAGCTTCGTGGGTAAGGAGCTTGTCGAGAGCCGTACGGGTGAGGAGTGCAAGGAGTTCCGCAATGGCGACCACACGACGACACTTATGCGCACAGCACGCGGCAAGGTAGTTGAGATTCAGCACAATGTGATGACGCCACAGCCCTATAACCGCCTCTTTAAGCTCACGGGCACAAAGGGCTACGCTACGAAGTATCCAACGCCCGAATTTGCCCTCTCAGCCGAGGGTCTCAAGAGTGCGGGTGCGCCACAGATGGATAACATCAACGCTCACGGCTTTGTCTCTGCGGAGCAGCGCACGATGCTTATGGAGGCATACCGCCACCCCTTGATTAAGAAGTTTGGCGAGTTGGGTCGCGAGATGGGACACGGTGGCATGGACTACATCATGGATGCCCGCCTTGTATACTGTTTGCAGAATGGTCTGCCTCTTGATATGGATGTCTACGACATGGCGGAGTGGTGTTGCTTGGCGGAGCTTGGTTCGTTGTCTATGGATAATAACTGCGCCGCTGTTGCCTTCCCCGACTTCACGCGTGGCCACTGGAACGATGTGGATGGCTATCGCCATATATACTCTGATGATGAGGCTACTACGGCTGCAAAGGCAGAGACATACACCATGGCACAACGCGAGGTGACAGAGAAGATGAAACTATGGGACCTCTACTTCGTCGCTGCTGAGGCGCGCATAGCGGGTGATGCTAAGGCAGAAGCCAAGGTCCTACGTCGTCTCGACGCCGCAAAGGTTGCCGCGCGCAAGGCTATATCGGAGAAGATTAAGCGCTAGTCTAGAAAGATGAGTTCTCCCTTGCTATAGCCATAGTGGGACTCGACAACTAATATTGCGTCGTCGTAAGTCGCGTACTCGTAGCAGTAGCGCGTTTCAATGTATATATCTGTACCGCATATACGATACATATTTGAATCAACTCTTGTAATTTCAACACTATATCTTCCATAGTCAAGTGTTGTTGGTACATATAGGTACTTGGCATCCTCAATGTCGTATCCGGTGTCTACTTTAGCGCCGGATGGTAGGTCCATGCGCTCGTAAATTTCGGCTACGTCATACGATTCGCTATCATTTATAGCATATGCGCTTGCTGTTGTCACCAACATAAGGAGCGTAAAGAGTATGTGTTTCATATCTGGTAGTTGTTTTTATAGTTTCTATTATTTTAGGTACCAGCGCACGGTGCGGCGGAGGCCCTCCTCGAACTCCATAGCGGGTTTCCAGCCTAAATCGCGCTGTAGCTTTGTGGAGTCGATGGCGTAGCGCAGGTCGTGGCCCGCGCGGTCCTCGATGTGCGTAATAAGCGCAAGGCTCTCGCCCTCATCTCGCCCTAACTCGCTGTCTACAACGGCTATAAGACGCTTTATAAGCTCGATATTCGTCCACTCGTTATCTCCGCCGACGTTGTATGTCTCGCCATCGGCACCGCGGTGAAAGACCGCATCGAGTGCCGCAGCATGGTCGCCAACATACAACCAATCACGCACATTGCATCCCGTGCCGTAGACGGGCAAGGGGAGGCGCTTCACGATATTATTTATAAATAGAGGTATCAGCTTCTCGGGGTACTGCCTCTCGCCATAGTTGTTCGAGCAGTTGGTGATGACCGTGGGGAGACCGTATGTGTCGTGGTAGGCGCGCACAAAGTGGTCTGACGATGCCTTCGATGCCGAATATGGCGAGTGGGGCTCATAGCGCGACTCCTCCCTAAACTTGCCACCCTCGAGGGGTAGTGCGCCATATACCTCGTCCGTAGAGATATGGTGGAAACGCTTGCCGGCATAGTCGCCCGCCCACGCCTTGCGTGCCGCCTCAAGGAGGGTTATGGTGCCCAGAATGTTATTCATAGCGAAGAGCATAGGCGCGCTGATGGAGCGGTCCACATGGCTCTCGGCGGCGAGGTGCATAACACCATCGATGTCGTGCTCCGCGAAGATGCGCTCAACGAGCTCCTTGTCGCAGATGTCGCCCTCCACAAAGGTGTGGTTGGGGCGCTTCATAGCCTCGGCGATGTTGTCGACGCTACCCGCGTAAGTGAGCTTGTCGAGGGTCACGATGTGGTAGTGGGGATACTTCGATGTCATAAGCTCCACCACGTGGCTGCCGATAAAGCCCGCACCACCCGTGATAAGTATATTGCGCTTCTCCATAATTACTTGTTTATTAGTGATATAACCTCGCGTAGTCGCTCCTGCCATGGGGTTATTGTGATGCCCTCAATCGTTGCTATGCGCGCGGTGTTGAGCACCGAGTATGCTGGTCGTTCGGCACGCATATTACGCTCCTTGGACGTGCATGGCTTCACGCGACGCGCCAGGCCCGCTTGAGTCATTATCTCGCACGCAAAGTCGTACCATGTGCACTCGCCCCCATCTGTATAGTGGTAGATGCCATGCATGGTGTCCGTTGCACCGCTCTCAACCATTAATATTATCGCGCGCGCGAGACCCAATGCCGATGTGGGCGTGCCACGCTGGTCGTCAACAACGCTTATCTCTGCGTACTCTCGGCCCAAGCGCAACATTGTCAGCATGAAGTTCTTGCCCCAGGGAGCATATAGCCACGAGGTGCGAATAACGATGCCATCGTGCTCAATTACAGCCACTTCGCCCTCGGCCTTGCTCCTTCCGTAGATGTTTAGTGGCGCTCTCCTATCGCCCTCGGTGTAGGGTGTTCTGCGCTCGCGGTCGCCACCAAATACGTAGTCCGTAGATATGTGTATCAGCCTCACATTGAGCCTCTTGCACACCTCGGCCATGTGGGTTACTGCGGTGCTATTTATGGCGTATGCCATATTGATGTTATCCTCTGCACCCTCCACATCGGTGTATGCGGCGCAGTTGACGATGGTATCTATTTTATTTTCAACAATATAGCGCTCCGTATCTACGCTATTGCAGATGTCTAACTCGTCAATCGTGGCAAAGGTGTAGTGGTTCGCGCTACCCTCCATGGCGCGACGTATAGCCTCGCCGAGTTGTCCGTTGCCACCCGTTACGAGTACCCTACGCATAGTAGTCGGTGTTATAGTCGAAGAGCGTGTTGCACTCCTCGAACATGGGATTTAACTTATCCTTTGCAGATACGATGGCCTCGTTATGTATTGTGTGCCAGTCGATTGCGAGCGTGGGGTCGTCCCAACGTATCGCACCCTCCGCCTCGGGGGCGTAGTAGTTGTCGCACTTGTACTCCACGATTGCATCGCCCTCCAGGACGCTGAAGCCATGGGCGAAGCCACGAGGGATGAAGAGCTGGCGGTGGTTGTGCTCGCTGAGTTCCACCGCGACATAGCGACCAAAGGTGGGCGAGCCACGACGAATGTCCACCGCGACGTCGAGTATCGCACCGCGCACCACACGCACGAGCTTCGACTGCGCATGGGGTGGTAACTGAAAGTGTAACCCGCGTACCACACCCTTTGCTGAGCGCGACTCGTTATCCTGCACGAAGCGTGTCTCAATGCCCGTGAGTTCGGCAAATTTGCGCTCGCTGAAGGCCTCGAAGAAGTAGCCTCGCTCATCCTCAAACAGACGTGGTTCGATGATGTATACGTCCTCTATGTCGGTGGTAATCAGCTTCATATCTTGAGTAGGTATTGTCCATATTGATTTGCGCGCATGGGCTCCGCAAGGCGGTGAAGCTCCTCGTGCGTAATCCAACCGTTGCGGTAAGCTATCTCCTCGATGCAGGCGATTTTCTGCCCCTGACGCTTCTCGATGACCTCCACAAAGATGGATGCCTCGGCCAGGGAGTCGTGCGTGCCCGTGTCTAGCCATGCGTAACCGCGGTCGAGAATCTCGACGTTGAGCTCGCCACGCTCGAGGTAGGTGCTATTGACCGTGGTAATCTCCAATTCGCCACGCGCCGAGGGTGTCACGCCCGCTGCGATGTCGACGACGCTGTTGGGGTAGAAGTAGAGACCCGTAACGGCATAGTTCGAGCGTGGTGCTGCGGGCTTCTCCTCGATGGAGATAGCCTTGCCACTCTCGTCAAACTCCACTACGCCATAGCGCTCTGGACGGTCTACCTTGTAGCCAAAGACGGTTGCGCGCCCCTCCTCCACGGTGCGCTTTGCAGCGCTCTGCAGACGCTCCTCGAAGCCTGCGCCATAGAAGATGTTGTCGCCAAGAACGAGACATGCCGCATCGTTACCAATGAACTCGCGGCCAATGATGAAGGCCTCGGCAAGGCCATTGGGCTGTGGCTGCTCGGCATACGAGAATGCCATGCCCAGCTCCTCACCGCTACCTAATAGGCGACGGAAGGAGGGCAGGTCCTGGGGTGTCGAGATAATCAACACCTCGCGTATTCCCGCCATCATAAGCACCGCGATGGGGTAGTACACCATGGGCTTATCGAATATTGGGAGTAGCTGTTTGCTCACGCCCTTAGTGATGGGGTATAGGCGCGTGCCGCTACCACCTGCCAAGACAATACCTTTCATTATTACAATGCTTTGTGAGTTTATCAAGCAAATATACGAATTTTACTCCACAAATGCAAATATACCTTTTGTATATGTGATGAAACGTAAAATTAATTGAAAATATGTATTAGTCGTAAGGTGTTGATATACACAACAATATGTGTGATGTTGATGTGGGTCTTTGAAAAAATATGAAATAATTTTTGCGAAAAAGTTTGCAGATAAGAAAAAAGTGTATATCTTTGCACTCGCTTAAACAAAATAAGCACAACATAACGATGGTGCCATAGCTCAGTTGGTAGAGCAAAGGACTGAAAATCCTTGTGTCCCTGGTTCGAATCCCGGTGGCACCACGAAGAATCACAGCAAAAAGATGAAAACCTCTGAATTTCAACGAATTCAGAGGTTTTCTTTT
>JAZRAT010000114.1:0-20793 GCA_045634725.1 Alistipes sp.
TACCACACCTTTGACCTCGTATTTACCCGACTGGGCAAACACTTGGGCGGGAACTGCCATGGCGAGCATAGCAAGACCCAAACACATAGTTAAGAATTTTCTCATAGTGTTTTAGTGTTAGTTAATAATAAAGTTAGTAAAATATGTTAGTGTGTATCTTTCAACTTTCCTGAAGCCGAATAAAAAGTCTATTTCGTCGTTATGCTTGCGCTCAAAATCCTCATTTACATTATAGTAAACTGCGGTTTCTCGCGCTTCGCAAGCCTAAAACTATATCTTTTTATTCAACTTCTGCAGTGTTGCTGGGTTACTCCTTTTTGCGAGTGTTGATGCCAAACACCGCAAGAGCACCGAGAATCAATGAGATACCCGCAATCACGAGCATAACAATCTGACCACTCTGGAACTTCTTGAGCTCGGTCTTAACCTCAGCCTCAGCAACAACCTCACACTCCTGGGCTGTCTGCTCCTCGGTAATAACCTCCTCAGTAAGCTCAACAACCTCAGTAGCCTCGGCAACAACCTCGGTAGCCTCAGTTGTCTGCTCAACTGCGACAATCTCCTCGACTGCCTCAGCAACTACCTCGGTAGCCTCCGCCTCTGCAACGACCTCTACCTTTGCCTCACCGGCTACGGGAACCTCGAGGTAAACATCCTTACCACCGAATGTCATAAAGAGAACGCCACCCACGAGCGATGCAACGATCTGTGGAAGACAGATGGTGCAGTTAAAGAGACCCATATACGAACCGAGTGACTTGCCCGAGAGTGCATTTGTAAGCAATGCGAATGGAAGAGCCAACATAGCCGCCCATGCGCAACCGATAAGCAAGAATGATACGGCGAGCAAGTACTGGTCGTGGATGAAGTATGTCGAGATGAAACCTGCTGCACCGAGCAACAAGCTCACTGAGTATGCAACCTTAGCCTTGCGGAACATAGGGATGACCATGGCCCAGAGGATTGAGCCCACAGCCTGAACAGCGAACAACACGCCAGTCCAATCACCCGCAGCCTGATACTCCTTCGAAGCGGGGATGATAGAGCCCCAAACAGTCTCGGCGATACCGCCTGTGGTGTATGTCCACATATAGAGGAATGCAAACCACGAGAAGAACTGCACAAGGCCAATCTGCCAGAATACCTTCGGTGCGTGGAAGAGCAAGCTGAAGAGGTTTGTCTTCTGCTGAGCCTCCTCGGGCTTGATGTTGTTATACTTTGCATAGTCCGCGGGATTCCACTCCTTGACCTTTGCACCTGTGTAGAGCACGCAGAGGATAAGGATGGCGGCGCCAACGTAGAATGACCATGTCACAGAGTCGGGAACCTGACCCTCGCCAGCCACTGCGCTGATGCCGATAGCTGTGAAGAAGTAGGGGAACAAGTAACCCACCAATGAGCCAGCGTTGCACAAGAGGCTCTGGATAGAGTATGCCTTTGTCTTTTGCTCCTCGTTAACCATATCGCCGACCATCATCTTGAAGGGCTGCATAGCCATGTTGATTGATGTGTCGAGCAACATGAGCATAAGGGCACCGAATGCGAGCGCCGCCTTAACGGTCATCTCGAAGCTACCTGAGTTGGGGAGCAATGCCATAACGATGATTGCCACGATAGCACCCACATAGAGGTAGGGCTTGCGGCGACCCCACTTACACCATGTCTTGTCGCTCATAGCGCCAACGATGGGCTGCACGATCATACCCATCAATGGGGGCAAAATCCAGAAGAAACTCAACGTGTGGGGATCTGCACCCAACGTTGCGAAGATGCGGCTGATGTTAGCACTCTGAAGTGCGTATGCAATCTGCACACCAAAGAATCCGAAACTCAGATTCCACATCTGCCAAAATGATAGATTAGGTTTTTGCATTTTATTGTGTTTTAGTTAATCAATTTCTTGCGCTCTTTGTGTTTGTGTCGTAGTCGGTTGTTGCAAGTTTTTTTGGAGTTTATTAAAAACTTTAATAACGGCACAGTGACTACACTACAAATTTTACAAAAATTTTCTTAGAATCCAAATCATTTCTACCCAAATGGTAAATATTTATGACGAGTTGCACGTTTCTTGGTCCGAATGGTATAATCACTTTGTGATAGGGTAGAGTGGCGCTGAGACGACTTTGTACTCTCTATTGCTATGCAATATGGTCAATTTGTGAGGTTTATTGACCAAGGGTTTTGGATATTCATATTTTTTTCATAACTTTGCATAACTATGGATTCGCACAATCGACACCACGCATCTGGCAATGTTGCCATTGTTATGATTTTTGCAGTGCTTCACTTCGCCGTGGCACTGCTCAGTCGTGCTATGAACTACCACGACGACATACTCCTGACGATACTCACCATCGCCATGGTTGTGATTATCTCGATACGCAATAGCACCCGCATCGAGATGGTTGCTTTTATGACACTCGTGGCTACCATCTCAGGCTTTATCATAGGCTCGTGGCTGTGGCAACCGATAAGCAAACTAATCAACAACTCATTCATCGCGCCGGCCGTATCTACATTCTTGATTACCACAGTAATAGGTCTTGCGGTTAACGCCCTTACGCATCGTGTTAAGCGCTTCCGTTCGAGTAACAATATTCTGCGCTCCTATGTCCGTAATGTTATACTCGTTGCGGTGGGTATTTTGCTTGTCCGCCTCTTCTATGTTGTGATGTTCCGCATGGGTGTCTTCAATGAGGGTACGCTCCTAAGCCATATCTTTGTAACTATGGAGAATACGTGGGCGCTGTTGTCGCTCATAGTGGGCAACGTGGTGCTCTTTGCTTACCTCCCGTCGCGTAGCAAGGAAGTGGCCAAGCGCCTCTCGTTCTCCACACCGTTGATTATATCACTGTTGGTGTTGCCCGTCATTGCTACATTGCTGATTTACTACGATATACCACACCTGAATGCCCCTGCGACTGATCCTCTCGATTTTGTTCGTACGCTCTCGGCGGCATTGATGATTGACATACTTATCGCAACGGTCTGCATACTTATTCGCATATCGACAACCTCACAGCGAGAGTTGCGCGAGGAGCGTGAGTTGAAGCACCGCACCGAGTATCAGTATGAGCGACTTAAGCAACAGATAAATCCGCACTTTTTATTCAATTCGTTGGGCATCCTTGACTACCTTGTCCAGGAGCATGAGGCGGAGCGTGCCTCGGCCTTTATTCGCAAACTTGCGGGCATCTACCGCTATATGCTTAACAACGACCAGAAGCCCCTTGTGAGGATTAGCGAGGAGCTTGAATTTGCCAATATGTATGTCGACCTTTTGGAGGAGCGATTCCCCGAGGGTATGAAGTTTGAGATAGATGTCGACAGGGCTATCGCCGATAAATATGTTGTGCCCTGTGCACTCCAACTATTGGTCGAAAATGCCACTAAGCACAATATTGTTAGTGTCGACTCTCCGCTATGCATCAGGATAGCCGTTGAGGGGGACTATTTGGTGGTTAGAAACAACCTCCAGATTCGTACTCATGGCCAGCCCTCGACACGCCTCGGATTGGAGAATATACGCCGTCAATATCTTGATATTACACGCCGTGATATTGTTGTGCAAAAGACTGAAAATGAATTTATTGTAAAACTCCCCATAGTATGATAAAGATACTTATCGTAGAGGATGAAATCCCTGCGCAGATAAACCTCAAAAAACTCATCGACCGTTGCTGCCCCGATGGTAGTGTGGTTATGACCCTGTCGTCGGTGCGCTCGACCGTAAAGTGGCTCGAGGAGAACCCTGATGGTGCTGATGTAATTTTTATGGATGTTGAACTCTCTGATGGCATATGCTTCGAGATTTTCGAGCGTGTGAACATCAATGCTCATGTCGTCATCACCACGGCTTATGATAACTACGCCATCAACGCCTTTAAGGTCAACTCACGCGACTACCTCTTGAAGCCCATCGGCGACGAGGATATGAAGCGAGCATGGGAGCGTTGTCGCGAGAGTGTAGAGAGCCGCGCTTCGGCAAATATAGAGGCTCTGTTGGATGTGGTGTCGCGTGCTAATGGCGCTCGCGATAAGGAGTATAAAAAGCGTTTTATCGTCAAAACGGGCGAGAAGATTATCATCATACCCGTCGAGGATATTGCGTACTGTTTCTCGGAGGATAAGAGCACCTATGCGGTAAGTCGCAATGGCACACGTCGCCTCTTGGACTACTCGCTCGACATGGTGCAGGAGATGCTCGACCCACACCTTTTCTTCCGCATCTCGCGCAGTTATATCGTCTCGATTAATGCTATAGAGAACATCTCGAAGCACCTCGGTACGCGTCTTAAGATTCAGCTCAATCCACCCTCAGCGGATGAGGTCGTGGTGAGTCGCAGCCGCACTTCGGATTTCTTGGAGTGGTTGGATAAAAACTAACGGAGTAAGCGATGTTTAAGGTATTAGGGAATTTAGAAGGTGCTCTAAGTTCCCTTTCTATTTATCATGCCGTAATGTCGCTTACGGCGCGATTTATGTTGTTGTGTGATGCGGATTACATAACAACATATAATATGAAAGGCATAATGAAAAAACTATTGCTGGGCATCGTGGCTGTTGTATGCGGTGCTCACACCTCCTTCGCCTGTACGGGCATATCGCTCACGGCTGCCGATGGTAGCTACATTCAGGCACGAACTATAGAGTGGGCATACGGAGCGCTCAAAAGCGAGTATGTCATAATCCCGCGTGGCGAGGCGTTGCAGTCCTACACCCCCACGGGCATGAATGGCCTTAAGTTCAAGGCGCGCTATGGCG
The DNA here is from genome assembly GCA_045634725.1 of Alistipes sp. Lineage (GTDB taxonomy): Bacteria > Bacteroidota > Bacteroidia > Bacteroidales > Rikenellaceae > Alistipes. The sequence continues at coordinate 4,765 of JAZRAT010000114.1, forward strand.
TGGTGGGCCTCGCGGTGGTGGAGAGGGAGTTTATCGCCGAGGGCATCAACGAGGCGGGACTCTCGGCGGGCTTGTTCTTCTTCCCGCGCTATGGCAGCTACGAGTCGTACGAGGCTATGGATAACCCTCGCACGCTTGCCGACTTGCAGGTTGTGCAGTGGATGCTCACGCAGTGCGCTACGATAGACGAGGCCATGGAGGCTGTGAAGCGTGTGCGCATCGTGGCGTTGGAGAAGACGGCAGTTATACACTGGCGCATCGGCGATCCCACAGGGCGTCAGGTGGTTATGGAGATTGTGGGTGGCAATATCAACTTCTACGAGAACACGGTGGGCGTGCTTACCAATGCCCCAGGCTTCGAGTGGCAGGTTACCAACCTTGAGAACTATGTCAACCTCCGTCCCGGTAGCGCGCAGAGCTATAAGCTCGGTGGCGTGACTCTTGAGCCCAATGGCGGTAGCACCGCGATGTTGGGTCTACCTGGTGACTTCACCCCTCCTTCGCGCTTTGTGCGTGCCGCTTTCTTCCGCAACACCGCACCTACGCGCGCCACGGGATTGGATACGGTGCTCGAGGCCTTCCACTTGCTTAATAACTTCGATGTGCCCATAGCCATCGAAAACCCCTCGGAGCATAACCTCCCAAGCGCTACGCAGTGGACATCGGCCATAGACCTATCCTCGCGCACGGTCTACTATAGGACGGCATACAACTCCACCATCCGCTCCATCTTGCTTGATAACATAGACTTTGCAACTGCGAAGTATGCATCCTATCCCCTCGACACGGTGCAGAAAGAGCCGATAGAGGTGTTATACTAAAAGAAAATAGAGTGCCGAAGCACTCTATTTTTTTGTTATCTCTGCAACTTCAGGTCACCATCCTTGACCCAACCTAAGCGCTTCATAACAAAGTGTATAAGAAGGCTCAATATGGCGGGGGCGATAAAGTACATGCCCACGATTTCGGCGATAAGCAGCGCATGGTCTGTGGTTGCCGACATGGTATCCCAGCAGCCGATAGGGCCTACCAGGCCCGAGGTACCCATGCCCGCACCCGCAGCGCTATTCTCCATTTTGAGAATGCAAGTCGAGATAGGGCCGAGTATTGCCGAGGCAAGTGTTGGTGCGAGCCATACGATGGGCTTGCGGGCGATGTTTCCAATCTGAAGCATAGATGTGCCGAGTCCCTGTGAGATAAGACCTCCCCAGCCGTTTTCCTTGAAGCTGATCACGGCAAAGCCAACCATCTGCGCACAACATCCCGCCGTTGCAGCTCCCGCAGCCAAGCCGCTGATACCTATAGAGATACACAACGCTGCCGAGCTGATGGGGAGTGTCAAGATACAGCCCACCGACACCGCAACGATAATACCCATAGCGAAGGGGTTGAGCTCCGTAGCGCGGTTAATCAACTCACCCAACGACATCACCCACTCACCGATAGGCACGCAGATATATTGCGCCACGAGGCCTCCCGCAACAATTGTAACAAGGGGCGTGAGGATTATATCCACGGGTGTGCGCTTCGACACGAGTGAGCCTATCTCAATAGCCACGATTGTAGCGAGGTATGCGCCTATGGGGTTGCCACCCACGTCTCCCGCGGGTCCACCGAGCGTATAGCCCAAAGCACCCACGGCAACTGCAGAGATTGTAACCAGAGGGTCGCGCTTTAGTCCCAGTGTAATAGCCAAGCCGATAGCGCCACCTACAACGAGGTCGAGTTGCGCGATGGTGGCGATAGGTGCGAGGAAGTCGAGGCCTGGGATTAGGGCTATCTGCTTGATGATAAGTCCTATGATGAGCGATGCGAAGAGACCCATCGCCATATAGCTCAACGCATCCACCACATAGGTTTTAAACCAACTCTTACGGCCGTTACTCTCGGCATTTGTAGTATTACTCTTTTTAGTCATGGTTAACAGTTTTAGTAGTACAAAGTTACATAATTCTCTCAATGTTGTAGCGCGCGACCTCGCTTTTTTTAGAAAAAAATCGTATATTTGTACCAAACTAAATATGTCCACTACAAATCTATGATAAGATACAAGGAACGAGTGCTGAAGAATGGCTTGACCGTGTTGGTCAATCGCGATCGCACGTCGAAGCTCGCTGCGGTGAATATCCTCTACAAGGTGGGTGCGCGCAACGAGATGACCGACAAAACGGGCTTTGCCCATCTGTTTGAGCACCTGATGTTTCGTGGCACTACCAACGTGCCCGACTTCGACATCCCCGTAGTTATGGCCTCGGGCGAGAACAACGCCTTTACGAATAACGACTACACCGACTTCTACATAACCCTTCCGAAGGAGAACCTCTCAACGGCCCTATGGCTTGAGAGCGACCGTATGCGCAACCTAAATATCTCGGAGGAGGCATACCAGACCGAGAAGCAGGTCGTAATCGAGGAGTTCAAGCAGCGCTACCTGAATCAGCCCTATGGCGATGAGCAACTTCTGCTGCGCGAACTATGTTACAAGGTACACCCATACCGCTGGTCGGCAATCGGCATTTCGCCCGAGCATATCGAGCGTGCTACACTGGATGATGTGCGTGCCTTCTACAACTTGCACTACCGCCCCTCGCGCGCCATACTCTCCATCTCTGCCGACCTCGACGAGGAGTATATGCTCGACATGGCCGAAGAGTACTTCGCAGATATTGAGGATGTTGGTGGTGATGTCCCCCCTGTTCCCGTAGAGCCCGAGCAGACAGAGCCCCGCCGCTTGGTCGTGGAGCGCGATGTCCCCGCAACGGACATAACCATCGCCTTCCATATGGGTGACCGCCTCTCGCGCGACTTCTTCCTTGGCGACTTGGCTTCGGACTTGTTGGCCGGTGGCGAGTCTTCGCGCCTTATAAACCGCTTGGTCAAGGAGCGTGGCCTCTTCTCGAGTGTCAACGCCTACATCCTTGGCAGCCTCGATGCGGGACTCTTCATCATCAAGGGCCGACTAATGCCCGACACTACCGAGGAGGTGGCCGAGGAGGCCTTGTGGGGTGAGCTGCGTGAGTTAATGGATGGTAACGTCTCGGACTACGAGATGGATAAGGTGAAGAATAAGTTCGAGGCCAATATGCTTATGGGCGAGATTAACGTTATGAATAAGGCCATGAACCTCGGCTTCTACTCTATGATTGGAGATATCGAACTGCTTAATACCGAGGCCGATATATATCGTTCGCTAAGCCGTGAGGAGGTGATGTCGTTTGCGCGCCGTTGCTTCAGCCTAAATAATTCCTCAACCCTAATCTACCGTGCCAAATGAGACAGCAACCCGATATTATAATGCCCCGTAGCGTGGATATGCCCCACGCCGAGTGCCACACCACAGCCAATGGCGTCAAAATATATACGCTTGCAAGTGACGACTTCGAGGTTGTGCGCTTCAGTCTTGTCTTTCGTGCGGGTACCTCGGTGCAGGCAAAGCCCTTTGTGGCATCCTCGACGCTCAATATGTTGGGCGAGGGTAGCCAAAATATGTCGGCTCAGCAGATTGCCGATGAGCTCGACTTCTATGGCTCCTACTACGATGTAAACATCGACCGCGACTATACCTATATATCCTTCTGCTCGCTCTCGAAGTTCTTCGCTCCGACCATAGGCGTGGCTGGCGAGATTATCTTACGCCCCACCTTCCCCGAGCGAGAGCTTGCCGTATATTGTCAGAAGCGCAAGCAGAGCCTCAAGATTGAACGAAAGAAGATGGAGGTAGCCTCGCGCGAGTTATTTGCCCAGGCACTCTTTGGTGCTAACCACCCCTACGGCATCTCGGCCTCGGAGGAGCGCTACGACGACATTACGCGCGATGACATCGTGGAGCACTACCAAAGACTATACACTGCCGACAACTGCTTCGTGGTGTGCAGTGGCCGTATCGACGAGGAGGTTATGGCATCCATCGAGGCTCTCGTTGCGTCATTGCCCCGAGGTGAGCGCCCAGAGTGTAGTTTCCCCGCGTGCGATACGCAGTACACTCTACATGCCGAGCGAGAGGATGCGGTGCAGGCATCTATACGCATCGGTCGTCTGCTCTTTACGCGCAACCATCCCGACTTCGTTGGTATGCAGGTTGTTGCGGCCATTCTTGGTGGTTACTTCGGTTCACGCCTTATGCAGAACCTGCGCGAGCAACATGGCTACACCTACGGCGTCTCTGCTGCGATGATAAACTTCGAGAAGGAGGGTTACCTCGCCATCGCAACGCAGGTGGCACGCGAACACAGGGAGGATGCCCTCGGCGAGATATATGCCGAGATAGAGCGCCTACGCGAGGAGTTGGTTGACGAAGAGGAGTTGCAGATGGTCAAGAACGTGATGATTGGCGAGGTGCTACGCATCCTTGATGGCCCATTTGGCATTGCAGATGTCACAATCGAGAACATCATGTGTGGCGCGGATAACGGCGCTACGGAGCAGTGCGTGGAGACGATTGCCAATATTACTTCAGAGGAGATACGCGACCTTGCTCGCAAGTACCTCGAGCGCGACAAGATTGTTGAGGTTGTAATGGGGTAGAGGCTATGATTAGAGCGGAGATAATGGCATATGTCGAGAGTGAGATATTGCCTCGCTACGATGGCTTCGATGCTGCACATAGGCGCGACCATGCCGATGTGGTTGTGGCGCGTAGCGTGGAGCTTGCCGAGAGGCTTGGTGCAGATGTAGAGATGGCCTATGTCATTGCGGCCTACCACGATACGGGTCTTGCCGTAGGCCGCGATGTACACCATACGGAGTCTAAGCGTATATTGTTGGAGGATAGAAGATTAAGAGAGTGGTTTAGTGCTGAGGATATAGCCACTATGGGTGATGCTGTGGAGGACCACCGCGCCTCGTCTAAGCAGCCACCACGCACCATATATGGTCGCATCGTAGCCGAGGCCGACCGCCTTATTGTGCCACACTCCATCATACGTCGCACCATACAGTTCACGCTCACGCACCACCCCGACCTCGATATGGAGGAGGGCTATGAGCGCCTTTTGGAGCATATGCGCGAGAAGTATGACTATGGTGGATACTTAAGGCTGTGGATTGAGGAGTCGGACAACGCCCAGCGCCTCGAGGAGTTGCGCAAGATTATTGCTGATAAGCCCCTGCTTAGGAGTCTCTATGAGAGAATCTATAGTGAGGAGATGGAGAAAAGGAGATAAAAATGAAGCCATATAGAATAGATACTACGGAGCACTTCGAGGCCGACATGCTCGGTGAGGTGAGGGCGGGATTCCCCTCGCCAGCCGATGAGGAGCCACACGAGAAACTCGACCTTGTGCGCCTCTTGGTGCGTCACCCCGCCTCGACGTTCTTTTTCCGCGTGGGAGGCACCTCGATGGTCGAAGCCGATATGGATGAGGGCGATATAATCATCGTGGACCGCTCCATAGAGCCATATAACGGTTGCTCGGCGGTCTGCTATATAGATGGTGAGTTCACCGTAAAGCGTGTGGAGCGCCACGCAGACCACACCCTCCTTATTGCTGCCAACCCCAAGTTTAAGCCCCTGCGCATAGACCCCGATAACGAGTTCGCTATCTGGGGCGTTGTGACCTATGTCATAAAGAAGGCGTAGTTATCGCTTGTAATACGCAGTCAAAGCTCCCATCATGGCGATACCACCGAATTGGAGCGATTCTAAGTAGGCGATGCACTCGGGTGTAACGCCGCCTAGGGCTATGACCTTCGTGTCGATGATGCCTGCGTGTGAGGCACTTAGAAGTTCGTTATGGCTGAATTTTGAGAGATATCCTTGTTTGGATATGCTGTCGAAGATGGGGCTTAGAAAGAGGTAGTCGCACTCATCTTTGCATCCCGCGACCTCATCAAATGTGTGGCACGAGCGCGTGCGTGTTCCGAGATAGTGGGGCGGGTATGTCGTGTAGTTGCGATTTAGGTGTATGCCACGCAGTGCAAACTCTTCGTATAGGGTAGGGAAGTCGTGCACAACGATGCGTGAGCGCTCTGCGGGGGTGAGTCGCCCCAACAAATCCTTGCAATACTCTATATCTGCATCGGGCTTTCGCAAGTGCACAATGTCGAAGCCATTGGCAAGGAGGTGCCTGATAATGGCATCCTCCCCGTCAATAGCAAATGGTTGTGTTATAGCAATTTGTAACATCGCTATGCCTTGTTTAGTCTCTCGATGATGAGGTCGGCAACCTTCTTGCCCGATAGGAGCATACCGCCGAAGATTGGGCCCATGCGGGGTGTGCCACTTACGGCCGATGCCGCCATGCCGCATACATAGAGGCCGGGGTATATCTCCTTTGTGCCATTCACAACCTCCTCCTCGCCAGCAACGACATCCAGCGAGCGCTCGCCGATAACATCTCCGGTGTCGGTAGCCAGACGTATGCCATTCTTACGCGCTACGGTACGGCACATCTCGCTGTCGTGGCCTGTGCCGTCGATGACGCACTTTGCCATGATGTTGAGGGGGTCGACGTGCATGCCCTCACGAAGTACGGGAGTCCAGTTTACCACAACGCCACTTACCTCGTCGTTCTTGAAGATGACATCCTCCACAGAGTAGCAGTTGAAGATTGTAGCGCCCGCGTGCACAGCCTTGTATAGGAGTGCCGAGGTGCTCTCCACGGAGTCCATGACGTAGAGCTTGTCGTCATACTGCTCGAAGTTGATGTCGAACTCCTTGATGATGTGTAGCGCCTCCTCCTGAACAACAATCTGGTTGAACATCATAGCGCCACCCCACATGCCACCACCTGGCGAGAGTTTGCGGTCGAACTGTGCGACTTTAAGTCCCGCCTTTGCGAGGTAGTAGGCAGCGACGATGCCCGAGGGTCCACCACCCACGATGGCTACATCCAAATCAAGGTTGCGCTCCAACTTGTTGAAGTAGGTGCTAATAATGCCGTGTGATACGTTTCTTTCAATCATAATTATAATGTTTTAGATAGGTTGTTTTTATATATAATGTCTGTGATATCGGCCATTTCATTTGTCGGATTCTCAGCGTTTAGGATGCTGCTACTGAGTGCAATACCATCAACGCCGCAAGCCATGATTGCTGATATATCAGCTTTAGTAATGCCACCAATGGCGACAATAGGTATGCGGATGTTGTGCTTGCGCATCTGGTCTACTATCGCGCGGTAGCCCTCCAGACCGAGTGTGGGGGCGAGGTTTTGCTTTGTCGTAGTGTAGCGAAAGGGTCCACAACCAAAGTAGTCGGGCGTGGCGGAGTGCAGGGCATTTGTAATATCCTCAAAGGTGTTCACCGTGCTACCTATGATGTAGTCGTTGCCAAGGATTTTGCGTGCCTCGGCTATGGGCATGTCCCTCTTGCCGAGATGCACGCCATCAGCACCTATTCGCTTGGTAAGCAACACGTTGTCGTCGATAATAAATGTCGCACCATGCTCCCTGCACATCCTCTGCATCGCGAGAGCAGTCTCCTCGAGTAACTCCTCCGAGGCATCTTTCATGCGTAGTTGTATCCAGCGACATCCACCCTCCAGGGCTATGCGTGCCGAGTCGATGTAGGAGTAGCGGTCGTTGTGGTGTGTGATAAATTGCAGCTGATAGTTATTTGCTCTCATAGATGTACATTGTTTGTGGACTAAAACCGTGGTTTACAGGGCCGAAGCCGTGACCTATTGCGATGTCTGCACCTTGGCGTATAGCCTCAGAGACAAACTCCTTGGCATGGTGTATGGCCTCCACCATGTCGTAGCCGAGGGCTATGTATGCTGTTATGGCTGAGGAGAGTGTACACCCCGTGCCGTGGGTGTTGCGTGTAGCGATGGTCTCGGAGGTAAAGATGGTGGATTCGATGCCCTCGGCGGTGTGGGTAAAGAGTATGTCGCTCTTGGTGTCGCCCTCCTCGTGACCTCCCTTCAGGAGTATCGCCTTTACGCCATAGGCAAAGAGGTGCTCCGCGGCACGATGCTTTTGGTCAAATGTATCCACGACCATGTTGGCGAGTGTCGCCATCTCGGGGATGTTGGGCGTGATTAGCGTTGCCATTGGTAGCAGATGACTCTTTACAACCGCCTCTGCCTCGGCAGAGAGTAGGCGGTGGCCACTTGTAGATACCATTACGGGGTCAAGAATGATGGGGATGTGGTAGTTGGCCAGCACATTCGCAACGCTGTGTGCCACCTCGGCATTGGCGAGCATACCAATCTTTATCGCTGCGGGGTGTAGGTCCTCCACCACGGCAACAATCTGGTCGCGAACCATCTGTGGGGGTAGGGCAAGTTGAGCGTGCACCCCTTGAGTATTCTGCGCAGTGATGGCTGTTATGGCCGTTGCACCATATACCCCGAGGGCGGAGAATGTCTTGATGTCGGCCTGAATGCCTGCGCCACCTGATGAGTCCGATCCAGCAATAGAGAGGGCCACACGATACTCTTTTGTAGTAGTCGGGCGATTTGTGTCGTGGAGGATGTGCACCTCGTTGTAGTCGTTTATAACCATAATAATAAACCAATTATGTATTAAAAACGAGGTGCCCGAAGACGAAAAAAAACGCATACCTCCAGATAGGGGTATGCGTTATGATATTATCCACAATTCCTACGGCAGTACTAACTGCATCAGGTTCGAGGGTATAATCTCAGCCAATTAAGGCACCCCTTTGTCTTCACAAAGATAGGAATTTTTTTCTGTACTACAAATTTTTTCTTGCATAATATCATACCGAGAATATTTCGTATATTTGCAATCACTACAATTTGTGTCGCCTATGTACGCCCTTGCTGACTGCAATAACTTCTTCGTATCGTGCGAGCGAGCCTTCCGTCCCGACTTGGAGGGCCGTCCCGTCGTTGTGCTCTCGCGCAACGATGGCTGCGCCATTGCACGCTCGAACGAAGCAAAGCGCATAGGTATAAAAATGGGTGACCCCCTGTTCAAGATTCGAGACCTCGTACAGAAACACAACATCGCGATATTCTCAACCAATATGTCGCTATATGCCGACTTCTCGCGGCGTGTGCGTGCGGTGTTGCGAGAGAGTGCACCCTTCATCGAGGTGTACTCCATAGACGAGGCCTTCCTCGACCTGCGCGGTATAGGGGGCGTAGATTTCGATCACTTCGCCAAGGAGCTCTCGGCAAAGTGCCGTAGACTGACCTGCATACCAGTGTCGGTAGGTGTTGCGCCCACAAAGACCCTCGCCAAGATTGCTGCGGAGTTGTGTAAGAGCTATCCCAAGTTGCGTGGTGGTTGCTTTATGCACCGCCCGCAGGATATAGAGAAGGTGCTCAAGCGCTGGCCAATAGAGGATGTGTGGGGCATAGGTCGCCGCACGACGCCACGCCTTAAGGCCGTGGGTGTGAACACGGCATACGACTTCACGCAGTTGGGCGAGGCCTATGTGCGTCGCGAGATGGGCATTACGGGACTCAGAACATGGCGCGAGTTGCGTGGTACGCCCGCCATAGAGTTCGAGGCGGGTGCAGATGCCAAGCAGTCGATATGTAACTCGCGAAGCTTCTCAACGGAGATATACGATAGGGCAGAACTCTCGGAGCAGGTGGCAAAGTTTGCCGCGATGACGGCCGAGAAGTTGCGTAGTCAGAGTTCGGTATGCTCACACCTTACGGTCTTTGCTGCGACAAACCGCTTCAAGGAGGATGAGGTACAACAGTTCGGACATATATGTGTGCCCCTTGTGGAGCCCACGGATAGCACTATAGATATCGTGCGTTGCGCGCGCGAGGCGTTGGACGAGATATTTGTGCGAGGTACGGGTTACAAGAAGGCGGGAGTCATAGCCTCGGGCATAGTACCACGCGAGGGTGTCACGGTGTCGATGTTCAATGGCGAGCATCAGGAGCGCCACCGCAGGCTTATGCAGGCGCTCGATAGCATAAATAGTCGTGTGGGAGATGGCTCGGTGGTGGTGGCCTCGGCTGGACTCTCGGAGGTAAAGGCCAATAGCGCACACCGCTCACCCGGCTACACGACAAACTGGAACGACCTCCCGATAGTAAAATAATAGGTTAGACAATGCAAAAATAAAGGGCTGTCCGATCGGACAGCCCTTTGTTATTAAGGTATCTAAGGTTTAGATTGTGCCTGGAGCCCAAAGCTCAACCTCCTCACCTGTGAGAGGATCGATTGCGAATGGCTCGCAGAAGTTACCATCCTCACCTACCCATGTAGTGTAGATAAATGTCATGCCAGATGAACCGTATGGGAAGAAGATATATGGTGCATCGCGCTCCTCAGAGTGGTAAACCTCCTCGAGGTAGTTGTCACCATCAGTATCCTCCCACTCAATCCACTCGCGGAGGTAGATGCCTGACTCCTGCCACTCGAAGCTCTTACCCTGCTCGCTCATGCCACCAGTGTCGCAGAGAGTCATAATCTCAGCGATAAGCTTCTCCACTGTGTTTACGTTTGTACCCAACTCATCGTTGATGAGGTTGTCGCGGAACAATGCTGCAGTGTAAATCTTAGTGTGGGGTGCGGGGAGACATGACCAGCTGAATGACATGAAGAGGTGTGGGTTATCCTCCATCGACAAGATGCTTACTGTAGGCTTAGACTCTGCCCACTGTGCCTGGTCGCGAGTGATAACAGTACCGATGTTTGCGATAGGCTTGAAGTAGCATGATGTAGCCTCAGAGTATGTGCCATCAGCAGCGTAAGCGATAACAACAACTACATACTCAACATCCATCTCAAGACCTGTGAGAGCGATAGAGTTCTCTGTGGTCTTGTAAACATCCGATGAATCCATGTTCATGATGATGTACTCACCAGCCTTCTTAACTGTGCCACCATAAACCTCCTTCCAGGCAGCGTCGCCTGTCTTAGATACGATGTATGCGTAGTTTGCAGCGCCCTCGCAAGTGAGGTTGATGAGCGTGTTGTCAATCTTGTACTCTTTGAGCTCGGCCGTAAGCACGAGGTTAGTGTTGTACTCGATGCTCTTTGTTGTGAACTCCTGCTTAAATGGCACGCCAATCTTACCGTTAGCATCTACCGCTACAGCGAAGAATGTGAGCTTTGTGCCAGGCTTAACACCGTCGTAGCGCGCTACAACAGCCTCGTTAGACATAACCTGGTAACCCTCCTCGAGGAGCATGTCGATAACGTAGTTGTCATCTGGGTATGCCGAAGCCATGTATGAAGGCATAGCGTTGTAGAACATCATGATGTGGGGCTCTGCTGTGTTGAGCGTCATCTCGATGTAGTCGAATGCGATGGTAGGCTCGCCAATGATGCTTACCTCCATGTTACCATCGCGTGTGTAGTCCTGAGTTGTGAAGTTCCAAGAAATCACATTCTGCTCAAGGTAGATATCCTTCGAGTTCTTGGCCATGTAGTATGCAACATACTCTGTGCCGTAGTCAAGTGCTGCGCCATTGGTGAAGAGCTCAACGAATGAACCTGTGTAGTCCATGTTCTCGTGACGAGCATCGAGGTAGTCGGGGTTCTCGGTGTAGTATGCAGCAATCTCAGCAGCGTTGAACTCCTCGGCCTTGGCATAGCCAAGCATGAAGTTTGCAGAGTTCTTTGTAACGAACTTGATGTCAGCATCGAAGAACGATACAGAGTTTACGTTGAACGATACAGAGCTGTGAGTGTATGACTCGGTGAAGAACTCCTCCTTAACAACGTAGAGGTCGCCATCCTCGTTTGTGCGAGGTACAACATACCAGAAGATGTACTCGTTACCTACGGTCAAAGCCGAAGAGCGCAAGTCAGAGAATGCGACATATGCAGAGGTGCCCTCCATGAATGACATCTGGTAAACAGCGCTTGAAGTGCCACCAGTGAGCACCTTCTCGCAGTTTGTGAAGCAAGTGTCAACCTTGTAGCTGCCAGCAGGAAGAAGACCGCAGAGCATGTAGTTAGTGCCGTAGCCAACCTCAACATGGATGCCCTGGAGTGAGAAGAGTACGTTTGCAGGGTTGCAGTCAACCTTGATAGTTGCGATAGATGATGCACCGTTGTTGAATGCTACCATAACCTTTACCTCACCGCTGTTAACCGCAGCACCAGAGTCGATGTCTGTCTGTGTAGGAGCGAAGAAGTTGAGGAGCAAGCGGCTGCTCTTTGTCTCGAGAGTAGCGTCGCACTCCCAACCGCGAGGTGTAGTAATCAAGAAGTCTGCAGCATCCTCAACCTCGATTGTGAATGGAGTCTCGCTACCGTAAGGTACGAAGATAGAGTCGTAGGGGAGGATGATGCGGCCATTCTGCATACCGACCTTCAATGTTGAGCCGTCAGCAAGAGTTACGAGGCAGTAGAGTGCCAATGGGTTGCCATCCTCGTCAGTGCGCCAGTCAGAGTATACCACCTTAACATCCTTGATGATGCTGTCGGCAACAGACTCTGTGTAACCAGTCTGAATCCATGTGTTACCACCGTCGAATGACACCTCGATAACACCATCAGTAACCTGTGTCTTAGGCGAAATCTCAGCTACGGGAACTGCCTTGCCATCAACATAGATAGGCTGTGCGTTGCCAAGACCGTCGTAAGTAGCCCAGCAGAGAACGCCGTCAACCAATGTTGTGGTTACGATGTTTGCAGGAACGCCCGCACCCTCGGGGTAGACATTAATCTTTGTGCCATCAGAGAGGATAATCTGCTTGCTACCATCCTGCTGCTGCTTGACATCGGTAACAGTCACAAGACCATTTACCATGTCGCGAATAGCGTTGAGCTCGTTCTCAACCTGCGTGCGCAAGTCAGAAATCTCCTGCTCAATCTCGTCGATCTTGTCCCAGATAGCCTCGTCGTTATACTGACAAGAGACCACAGACGAAGAGACGATAGCCGTTGTGAGCACTGTTGCCACAACAGCCTTCATGTTCTTGAAAAGTCTTTTCATAAAGTTATTGTTAATTAGTTGTTTAATGTGTCCATTTTCACGCACTTATGCGTGCGTACAAGCAAGCAAATGTAAATATAAAATTCTACACAACCAAATATGATTGTGAGATTTCTGCATAATTATGTATTTATTATCTCTCCGAGGGATTGCTTGTGGGTAGATGGAGACCACTATGACGACCAGATGGGAGATGGGTCGTTGCAAATCTTGTGATAAATGGGGCGTGTTCGCGTCATGCGTTCACGCCCCAAAATGTGTGCTGTTACGATAGTTGCCTATCGGTCAAATGCCTGTGCCTTGAGTGCTATGCCCTCACCGTCAGGTGTTACGAGCACCACACCTGCCTCCTCGCGTGTGATGTGGCCAATGACATCCACCAGGCCGAGACGCATGATGCTCTCCTGCTTGTCGAGCGGTACGGTGAAGAGCAACTCGTGGTCCTCGCCGCCGTTGAGTGCCGCGATTACTGGGTCGATATGCATCTCCTCTGCAAGCTCTGTAGTCTGGCGTGCGATGGGAATACGCTCGAGGTAGATGCGTGCACCGCACTTTGATGAGCGGCAAATCTGACGGAGGTCACTCGCAAGACCATCCGAGAGGTCAATCATAGATGTTGGCTGAATGCCCTCCTCCTTGAGTGCATCAATGATGTTGATGCGGGCACGGGGCTTGAGGTAGCGCTCCAGAAGGTACTCGTGACCTGCGAACTTGGGCTCGGGATTTGCGATATCCTTCAACACTCGCTTCTCACGCTCCAGGAGGTGTAGACCCATGTATGCAGCACCGAGGTTCGATGTTATGCAGATGAGGTCGTGCTCCTTGGCGCCTGAACGATATGCCACCTCGCTCTTCTTTGCGCGTCCCGTAGCCGAGATGGTGATTACAAGACCATTCATAGATGCCGTTGTGTCGCCACCCACGATGTCCACGCCGAGCTCCTTTGCTGCATGCTCCATGCCTTCGTACAACTCATCGAGCGCCTCTACCGATATTTTTGCCGATACGCCGAGTGCCACGACCACCTGCTGGGGCTTGGCGTTCATCGCGAGGATGTCGTTCACGCCACGCACGATAGCCTTGTAGCCGAGGTGCTTAAGTGGGAAGTAGCTGAGGTCGAAGTCTATGCCCTCGGTCATCATGTCTGTTGTGAGGAGCATAACCTCGTCGCCGAGGTCTATAATTGCGGCGTCATCACCCGCTGCCATGAGCGTTGTGTCGTTGCGACGCCCGAGGCGAGAGGTTAGACGATCTATGAGTCCGAATTCGCCCAAAGAGGCAATCTCTGTACTATTTGTAGTTTTCATATTAAATTTTTTGCAAAAATACTTTTTTGATTGGAATATTGCAAAAAAAAACATAACTTTGCCTCAAATTTGTTTTTCAAAAAAGTTATAACTATAATTAAATAGAAGAAATGCTTAATATAATTCTTTTTGGAGCACCTGGTTGTGGTAAGGGTACTCAGGCAGCACGATTGGCCGAGCACTACGACCTCTATCACATCTCGACAGGCGAGGTTATCCGCGGTGAGATTCAGCGCGGTACAGAGCTTGGTAAGAGCATGGAGGCTTATATCTCTCGTGGCGAGCTTGCCCCCGACAGCATCGTTGTAGAGATGGTTCGCAACTATATGGCTTCACACTCAGACAAGGGTTGCATCTTTGATGGTTTCCCCCGCACCACTGCCCAGGCTGAGATTTTCGACTCGTTGCTCGCAGAGATTGGTCGCAAGGTTGATGTAATGATTTTTATGGATGTTCCCGAGGAGGAGCTCGTTCGCCGTATCTTGTTGCGTGGCAAGGACTCAGGTCGTGCCGACGATGCTTCGGAGGATGTTATCCGCAATCGTATCGAGGTTTATCGCCAGCAGACGGCTATCGTAGCGGAGCACTACACAAAGCAGGGCAAGTATAGCGAGATTAATGGCCTCGGTACTATGGATGAGGTGTTTGGTCGCTTGGCAGAGGTTATTGATGCCAAAAGGTAGACAAAATTAGTTAAATAACCTACAACGGGCGATGTCGATACAATATATTGACTTCGCCCGTGTTTGTTTAATATGAAGGTAGGACAACGAATATATATATTGTTGCTCGCGGTGGCTATGCTTGCGGGCGTTGTAGATGTTCAGGCCAAGCGCTATGGCGTGAAGGATATACCCAATGTGCAGCTTCAGGACCGCACACGCTTTGTCTCGAACCCCGATGGCATCCTCTCGCGTGAGGCGGTTATGCACCTCGACTCCATCTGCTACTCGCTCAAGGAGCGCGGCATCGCAGAAGTGGTGGTGGTCGCCGTGGACGACATCAAGTCGGGCGATGTGTTCGGCTTCTCGCAGCAGCTCTTCACGTCGTGGGGTGTTGGCGATGGTGAGTTGGACAATGGCCTTGGTATTCTGCTGGTTAAGGATATGCGTGAGGTGCGCTTCCACACGGGCTACGGCCTGGAGGGTGTGCTTCCAGATGCTACATGCGTGCAGATTCAGCAGGATTATATGCTTCCCTCGTTCCGCGAGGGCGACTATGGCAGGGGCATGGTACTCGGCGTTGAGGCGGTGGATGGTCTGCTTACGAATGGCGAGTTGCCTCGTGTCGAGAGGAGTGAGGATGATGAGGCTGCGATGGTCATGGCGCTCGTTATGACGCTGTTGTTGGTTGTCGTGCCACTTATCTTTATCTTCCGCTCTGTACGTGCCAGCACAAAGTGCCCCAACTGCGGTAAGCATACGCTGCGAGTTACGGAGCGCGCGATTGTCGAGAGAACAGCTACGCACGTTACCATCCATGAGACTCTGGTGTGCGACAACTGCCACACTACGCATACGCGTACTACGCGCAGAAATAATGGTGGCGGTGGCGGTATTGTCTTTATGCCTATGGGCTTCGGCGGCATGGGAGGTCGCGGCGGTGGCTTCGGTAGCAGTGGCTTCGGAGGAGGTAGTTTCGGCGGTGGCTTTGGTGGCGGTAGCTTCGGCGGTGGCGGAGGTGGTTCGCGCTGGTAGTCAATATGTTGTAAGAACGTAATAACTAAAAAAAATAATGCTATGAAGAAAGGAACTATTATTCTAATTTGTGTCGTGGGTGCGTTGCTCCTGATTGCAGGTTTTTGCATCTCAAAGTACAACGGTTTGGTTGAGGCCGAGGCCTATGTGGATCAGAAGTGGGCTAATGTGGAGTCTGTATATCAGCGTCGTGCCGACCTTATCC
>JAZRAT010000115.1:0-18869 GCA_045634725.1 Alistipes sp.
AGATGGGTATGTTACAAGTGTTGCAAGCATAGTCTCACCATAGCCCGCAACGATGCTGTCAGACCATGCCTTGTCACGAACCAAGATGTAGTAGTCTACGACGTTGCTATCGGGAGTAGTCTTAATCTTTACGCTTGTAGATGTGATGTCGATAAGCTCTGTTGTAAGACCTGCAGTAGATACAGGACGCTTGGGAGTGTGGACAGTCTCATAGAAGATGTCACCAACAACATTCTGACCATCGGCGATGGCTGCGATAACGTAGTAGTCGCTATCTTCGCGCACGCTCATGTTGTATACACCATAGGTGCTACCGTTAACCCAATCAACGGTAATTGGGCCCTTTGAGGGGATACCGATGCCGAGAACCGAGATATACTCCTCGGGAGTCTGGTTGTTGTACTCAAGGTACGCCTTGTCAATACACTGGAATACGTAGCTACCATCGATGTTGATAGAGAATGAGATGGTGTCGTATGTTGCGCTGTGGATAACAACGGGGTTCACCTTGCCATCATCAGGCGTTGTGAACTTCATAGTCTTGGGAGCGCTCTGCTGGTCACCAGCACGCAACACGGCGTAGAGAGTGTAGTTTGTGTTGTCGTTAAGGCCCTCAACCTTGATTGTCTTCTTGTCGGCAACCTCAGCAGAGTTCAACGAGTATAGATCGTCAATCTTTGGAGCATCGTAACCCTCGGCTACCACAGCATAGCCCAATTTACCAGCCACGGTTGTTGTAACCTCGAAGGTGAAAGAGTCGAAAGTAGACTCCACCTCAGTTAAGGTAATAACGGGTTTCTCACTGGGGGTTGGTTTGTCGGGAGTTGGACTGTCGGGGTTACAGCCCACAACAAAAACTGCACTTAGAAGTAGTGCCCAAAGTAGATTAAGTTTTCTCATGGTTTATTAGGTTTTAGTTTATAAATTTTTATTTACGTTCTCATGCACAAAGTGTAAAACACTTTACGTCGCAAAAATAGTAAAAAAATTCATAACTTCAAAAAAATTATTATTGCAGCGGGAGCAACCCGATGGATATGGGAGCAACATGTATTAGCACCACAACCCAATTTGGTGTCAGAAGGGCGCCGAGTGCAACAACATTGTTTAGCACCACAACAATTTGTTGTTAGAGTGGCGCTAATTTACCGCCGATAAAGAAATTGGGCTGGATGGGTAGTACTTGGTGTACGTCCCATCCAGCCCAATGATTGAAGTGGCGAAGTAGCGCCACTATCACAACAAATTATCGGCCGGATTCAGCAATCTTGTGTCGAATCATATTGTTAAGGTCGTCCGACTTGAGCAACTCCTCGAGTGTGAGGTGCATGCGGTAGCGCCAATAGTGGCGTGAGTTTGCAGGTACGTTGATACGCTCGTCGTGTGGATTCTCGCGACGGAGGTTGCCATCCATAGCAATCCAATCCTGAAGAGGAAGCACGGTGAGCATTGCAGGCGACTTAAGGTGCATAGCAACAACCTGCTCGCAGATCCAAGGCTCGCAGAAGTAGGGAGCCTCGCCCCATGCGCCGAGAATGTGGTTGTAGAAGCGCTGTGTTACACCGCGGTCCTCCTCCCACCATGCACGCAAAGGATTCATGTCGTGAGTACCCGTAGTGCAGATTGAGAGGTATGGGTAGTCGTAAGTTGAGCCGAACTCCACCTTAGGATCCTTGGGCATGCGCTGAATCTCGAGAGAGAGAATCTGCTCGCCCGCCATAACTGAAGGTACACAGTCGGGAATCATGCCGAGGTCCTCGCCACATACGAGCATGCCTGTAGCCTCAGTAAGAGGTGGCAACTTCTTGAGTGCCTCCCACTTCCAGAAGTCGTTGTGGCGGCGGTAGAAGAAGTCGTTATAGAGGCGGTTGTATGCTTCCTTCTGGTCGTCAGAGAGCCAGCGGTAGCAGTCGGTGTTGTATGCCGAGATGCGGGGGTGGTAGTGACCCTGCTTAATCTTATCCTCCACAAAGAGCATGTTGTCGGTCTCGGCGATGTTGCCCACGTGCCAGTGCTCGAAGTTGAAGCCATAGCCACGAATCTCGTCGATGCTATATGGCAATGCGGGGTTGAAGCGACCGAGCAATGCGTTCACGGCGTTCAATGGAATCTCCCAGATGCGGAAGAAGCCCAGGATGTGGTCAATGCGGTATGCATCGAAGTACTCCGCCATCTTCACGAAGCGCGCCTTCCACCAAGCATAACCATCCTCGGCCATCTTTGCCCAGTTGTATGTTGGGAAGCCCCAGTTCTGACCCATAACCGAGAAGTCATCGGGTGGTGCACCCGCAGAAGAGTCCATATTGAAGAGCTCGGGATATACCCATGCATCAACGCTTGTGCGAGAGATACCGATTGGAATATCACCCTTCAAAACCACACCCTTAGAGTGTGCATAGTCGCGTACCTCGCGCAACTGCTTCGAGAGGTGGTACTGCACGAAGTAGTGGAATGCCACAGCCTCAGGGTTCTCCTTCTCATACTTAGCCGCTTTGGCTTTAGTATACTTAGACATAGCCCCCCACTTCGAGAAGTCGGGAGTGTGCTTAGCATCGCGCAATGCAGAGAATACGGCGTAGGGGCGCAACCACTCCTCGTTAGCAGCGAGGAATGCCTTGAACTCCTTAGATGCGAGGGTCTTCTTGCCATCCTGTGCGAATACGAGGCGGAGGTACTCATTCTTGGCGTTGTTCACGCGCTCGTAGTCCACGTTAGGCAACGAGTTAAGCTCCTTACCAAGAGCCTCGAAGCGCGCCATAGCCTCACTATCCTTAAGCTCGCCTACGAGGGGCAGGTGCAAGAACTGTGGGTGGAGTGCGAATGTAGAGTTAGCATTATATGGGTATGAGTCCTCCCATGTGCCGAACATAGTGGTGTCGTTGATAGGAAGAATCTGAATGATTGACTGACCTGTTGCTGCAGCCCAATCTACCATGAGGCGGATGTCGTTGAACTCACCCACACCGAAGCTCGAATTAGAGCGGAGCGAGAATACGGGGATTGCAACACCCGCGCCACGCCATGGTGCCATGTCGAAGTGGGGACGCAAGCCCTCAACTACGAGTGCCTCACCCTCAGCCACGGGGTGGTTGTAGTAGTAGTTATCGCCCGACTGCCATGCCACAGCATCGCCCGAAGCGCTGTCTACGATGACAAACTTATATGCAAAGCCAGCCTTGGGAGCCTTGATGCGTGCGCTCCAGATAGGAGCCTCCATGTCGCTCATTGCGACACCCTTCTTAACATCCCAGTTACCGAGCGCCTTGCCGTCACCCACCAACACAACGTGCTGCGATGGGCGCACAACAGCGATGTCGGCACGGAAGGTTACATAACCTGCAGCTGCTGGCTGAGCCTTCTTTGCCTTCTCACGACGGAATACGCCATCGGTGAACATTGAAGAGTGGAACGAGCGGTCAGCAGGCATATCGTGCCAACGGTCGAGAACAGATACGGTCTCCACCTTCTTATCGAGAGTCAAGTGGTGCAACTTACCACCCCACTCCTTACGCAAAACTGCATCGCCATAGCGCACCTCGTAGCGATATGCAACCTCAGCTGCTGCTGTCAACTTAAGCGACGCCTCCCAGCGACCATCACCCACATAGTGCATGGGGTAGGCCTTCTCGCGTCCTGAATCTACAACAACATATAGCTCCTCGCCATAGGCTGTCATATACTCCAATCTTAAATTAAGTATCATAATTGTTTATGTTTTAGTGATTTTTTGTATTCATTTTAGAGCAACGCCTCGTGCAACTCCTTGCAGCTATCTTCGGGGTTGCGGGCATTGAAGTGGTAACCATGCCAGCCTTGCGCAATGGCCGCCTCGACGTTCTCCTTGCGGTCGTCGATAAAGAGCGTCTCCGCGGGGTTGAGACCATAGCGCTCCGTAAGCGTTGTGTATATCGCGGGGTCGGGCTTAATGATATGCTCCTCGCACGACACCACCTCGCCCTCAAAGTTGCGATAGACCTCCTGCTCGCGCAAGAACTCTATAAACTCCTTCGACATATTCGAGAGCACGAAGAGTCTGTATCCCTCCGCCTTGAGCGCCTCGATAAGAGCCTTGGTTGCGGGGATAGCCTCCTGCGTAAGGATGGAACGACGCAAGTTTGTTGCTGCCAACTCACGGTCGCAACTATTGTAGTCAGCCAGCGCCTTAATCACCTCGTCATACGAGACAACGCCACGGTCATACTCTTCCCAAAACTCTGGCATCTTGGGCAGCATAATATATGAGAAAAACTTGATAAATTCGGGTTCGAACTTTCTTGGGTCGCGCGCAAAGACCACACCGCCCAAATCGAAAACTACATTCTTAACTTTTTCCATAGTCACAAATGTAGTAATTTTCAACGAGAAATACAAAACTATGCACCATTTTTTTACCGAATGGTAAATTATGCAAGATGAGTGGAGGAGTATTGTAATTGGGTCATGCCATCATATGGAACTAAAAAATAAAGGGTTCAAAAGGATAACTCCCCCTTGAACCCTATCGTATTTAGCGCGTTGAAGACTACCCTACTGTAGCACGTTTTCCTGGTTCACGCACTTCAAAATCGTGGTGCGCAGAGCCTCAACGATAGACTGCTTGACATAGGTACGACTGACCGCCAAGGCCACTCGACGCGATGTAGCATTTTTGGCAATAGTCTTGACTCTATTTCTACGCGACATAGGGATAAATTCAAGCGCCATTTCGGGGATAATAGTCATGCAAGTGGTGCAATCGACCATGCGCATAAGCGTATCCAACGAGCCAGACTCGAAGTAGAAATGCGAGGGTATTTCGTGCGCTGCCTGACATAATTCAAATATCTGATCACGCATACAGTTACCACGACTCAAAAGGATAAGATCCTTAAAATCAATATCCTCAATGCGAATATTAGAGCGCTCGAACAATGGGTGCGAGGGTGACACATAGGCATAGAAGTGGTCACTAAAGAGGTCGTGCTCGGTGATGCCCTCGCCACAAGTACCCGATGCCACAAGTGCAGCGTCTATGCGGTCACGCTTGAGAGCCTCAATAATGTCGGCTGTGACCATTTCGTGAATCTCCAACTCCACCTTTGGAAACTCCTTGACGAAGGTGGGGATAAACTTATGCAAGAGGTAGGGCGCGATGGTGGGGATGACACCCAAACGCATCTTTCCCGCAGTCTCACCACGCATCTCGGCAACGGTCTCGTGGATGTGCTTATAGGAACGCAACGCCTCACGCGCCTGCTCCAACACCACCTCGCCCACGGCCGTGGGGATGATAGGCTTCTTCGTGCGGTCGAGCAACACCACACCAAGCTCCTCCTCGAGGGCCTTAACCTGCATCGAAAGCGATGGTTGTGTCACGAAGCAGTGCTCCGCAGCAACCGAGAAACTACCACAATTGGCTACCGCCAAGAGGTACTCAAGCTGAATAATAGTCATAGTCTATATAAGAGTATTTTGTTTGCCTACGACAAAGTTATAAAAAAAATCTATATCCGCAAAGAGTTATAGTATAATCCGCAATTTTTTTTGTACATTTGTCCGCTATTCGCGCGTGATTCTAACGTACGCGCACGCACAATGAGAATTGAAAACGAAATAATACATTGATTATGGCAAAGATAATACTTACAGGAGACCGCCCAACGGGTAAACTCCACCTCGGACACTTCGTAGGCTCGTTGAGCCGCCGTGTAGAGCTTCAGAACACAGGCCTCTACGACAAAATCTTCATCATGATTGCCGATGCTCAGGCGCTAACCGACAACGCGGACAACCCCGACAAGGTGCGCGAGAACATCATCGAGGTGGCGCTCGACTACCTCTCTTGTGGCATCGACCCAACAAAGTCGACAATCTTCATTCAGTCGTATGTTACCGAGCTTACCGAGCTTGCGTTCTACTATATGAACCTCGTGACCGTGCAGCGCTTGCAGCGTAACCCAACCGTAAAGGCGGAGATTACGCTTCGTGGCTTCGCCGAAAATGGCGAGGAGCAGGAGAACCAGCAGCGTAAGGGTACACCCGTAGGCTTCTTCACCTACCCCATATCTCAGGCTGCCGACATCACCGCCTTCCGCGCTACTACCGTTCCCGTGGGCGAGGACCAGGAGCCTATGATTGAGCAGACACGCGAGATTGTACATAAGTTCAACTCCGTATATGGCGAGACACTCGTGGAGCCACAGATTATGTTGCCCACAAACTCGGCATGTTTGCGTCTGCCAGGTACTGACGGCAAGGCTAAGATGTCGAAGTCGCTCGGCAACTGCATCTACCTCTCTGACTCGGCAGAGGATGTAAAGAAGAAGGTTATGAGCATGTACACCGACCCCGACCACCTCAAGGTATCTGACCCAGGCAAGGTTGAGGGTAACACAGTGTTCACATACCTCGACGCCTTCTCTACCGACGAGCACTTCGCAAAGTACTGCCCCGACTACGAGAACCTCGAGGCTATGAAGGAGCACTACCGCCGTGGTGGCCTTGGCGACGTGAAGTGCAAAAAGTTGCTTATCGCCGTATTGGAGGAGCTTTTGGAGCCTATTCGTGAGCGCCGCAAGCACTACGAGCAGCACATCGAGGAGGTTTACGACATCCTTCGTCGTGGTTCGGACGAGGCACGCAAGGCTGCAGCCGAGACCCTCAACGATGTACGCAACGCTATGCGCATAAACTACTTCGAGGATAAGGAGCTTATCGCGCGTCAGGCAGCAGAGTATCGCAAGGAGTAACCGAGCTACTAAAGACTCTCTATGAAGATTGAGAAACAAATCAAAGACTATATCTACAACGGCTACCTTGCCATTGCGCGTCGCCTTACCGAGGCACAGACGATGGCGATACTTGCCGTTTTAGTTGGCTTGTGCGCAGGTGTCGGAGCATATATCTTCAACACCCTGCTACACGCCATCACCCACTCGCTGACCTCGTGGACACCCAACGACCAGGCGCAGTGGCTATACCTCATCTACCCCGCTATCGGTATCATCCTGGCGACGCTCTTCGTTAAGTATGTCGTCAAGGATGGTATCTCGGAGGGTGTGACGCGCGTACTCTACGCCATGTCGCGTACCGACTCACGCATCAAGGGTCACAACACATGGACCTCTATCGTGGGTGGTGCTACGACAATCGGTTTTGGTGGTTCTGTGGGTCCCGAGGCACCTATCGTGCTTACGGGTGCTGCCATAGGCTCGAACATCGGTAAGCTCGCACGCCTAAACTACAAGAACATCACGCTACTGCTATGCTGTGGCGCGGGTGCTGCCGTGGCTGCGGTCTTCAAGGCGCCAATCACGGGTGTTGTCTTCGTGCTCGAGATTCTTATGCTCGAGATTACCTCGAAGTCTATCATCCCCTTGCTCTTGGCTTCGATGACGGCTACCATCACCTCGTTGGTGTTCCATGGCTTCTCGCCCATCATCGCCGTATCGCTTTCGCGTGGCGATATGTTCCAGGTTGAGCAGGTGCCCCTATTCCTACTCTTGGGTTGCTTCTGCGGACTCATGGCCTTCTACTTCACCTCGGTGAACTCCAAGGTCGGAGGCTTCTACAAGAGCGTGAAGCAGCAGTGGCGCAAGTGGCTCTATGCGGGCATCACGCTCGGTGTGCTTATCTTCATCTTCCCACCCCTCTATGGTGAGGGTCACGACAGCTTCGGCGCGCTGATGACAGGTAACACCGAGAGCCTCTTTAACCATACACTATTCCACTCGTGGAGTACGACCGACTGGTTCCTGATTATCTACCTCGTTGCCGTGATGATATTCAAGGTCATCGCCATGGCTACGACCAATGCTGCGGGTGGTGTCGGTGGTACCTTTGCACCCTCGCTCTTTGTGGGTGCCTTTGCGGGTGCTACCATCGCCGTAGTGTGTCAGGTGGTGTTCGGATGGGATGTATCGATTACCTCGTTCACGCTGGCAGGTATGGCGGGCGTTATGTCGGGCGTTATGAAGGCGCCACTTACGGCCATATTCCTTATCGCCGAGCTCTCGAATGGCTACGGACTCTTCATCCCGCTTATGATCGTGTCGTGCATATCGTTTGCCGTGAACTACAGCATGGACCGCGACTCTATCTACACCAAGCAGTTGCGCTTGCGTGGCGAGTTGCTCACACACGACAAGGACTCTTCGGCATTCGTATTCCTGCGCCTCGACCAGCTTATGGAGACCGACTTCATACGCTTGCGCGAGTCGCTCACGTTGGGTGATGTAGTAAACATCATATCGAATGCTCGCCGCAACATCTTCCCCGTTGTAGGCACATCGGGAGAGTTGCTTGGCATCGTGCAGCTCGACGACCTACGTCACGACATGTTCAACCGCGACAAGTGGTCTACATCCATCATGCACTACATGATTCAGCCACCTGACAAGGTGTTGGAGAACGAGATGATTCAGAGCATTATGCCCCGCTTCGAGCAGAGCAACACATGGATGCTCCCCGTGGTGGACAAGCAGAACAAATACCTCGGCTTTATCTCAAAGTCTCGCATCCTGAACGCCTACCGCGAGGCACTTGTGAATGTATCGCAGGCAGACTAAACTAAAATTGAATTAAGTAAAAATAATAATTAAAAAAATAGAATTTTATGGCATTACAATGTGGCATTGTAGGACTTCCCAACGTGGGCAAGTCGACACTCTTTAACTGTTTGTCTAATGCGCGTGCGCAGGCTGCAAACTTCCCCTTCTGTACTATCGAGCCCAACGTTGGCGTTATCACCGTACCCGATGAGCGCCTCACGAAGCTCGTAGAGATTGACAACCCCAAGCGCGTTGTGCCCACAACAATCGAGATCGTCGACATCGCGGGTCTCGTTAAGGGTGCTTCGAAGGG
This sequence comes from Alistipes sp., assembly GCA_045634725.1. Taxonomy (GTDB): domain Bacteria; phylum Bacteroidota; class Bacteroidia; order Bacteroidales; family Rikenellaceae; genus Alistipes. Next base: position 8,842 of record JAZRAT010000115.1, read on the forward strand.
TGAGGGTCTTGGCAACAAGTTCCTCGCAAACATCCGTAACACAAACGCTATTATCCACGTGTTGCGCTGCTTCGAGAATGAGAACATCACACACGTCGACGGTAGTGTAGACCCCGTGCGCGACAAGGGCATCATCGACACCGAGCTTCAGCTCAAGGACCTCGAGACAATCGAGAACCGCATCGGCAAGTGTCAAAAGCAGGCGACAGCGGGTGACAAGCTCGCAAAGCGTCAGTACGACATCCTCTGCCAGTATAAGGAGGCATTGGAGCAGGGTCTCTCGGCTCGTACCGTGGAGCTTACGCCCGAGGAGCGTAAGTGCGTTGCAGACCTCAACCTACTCACCGATAAGCCCGTGCTCTATGTATGTAACGTAGATGAGGCATCTGCCGTAACGGGTAACGCCCACACCGAGGCTGTGCGTGCTGCCATCGCAAGCGAGCATGCCGAGATGCTTATCGTAGCAGCATCTGCCGAGGCCGACATCGCAGAGTTGGAGACATACGAGGAGCGCCAGATGTTCTTGCAGGATATGGGCTTGGAGGAGTCGGGCGTAAGCCGTCTTATCAAGGCTGCATACCGCCTCTTGGATTTGCAGACATTCTTCACCACAGGTGCTGACGAGAGCCGTGCATGGACATTCCGCCGTGGCATGAAGGCTCCCGAGACTGCAGGTATCATCCACACTGACTTCGAGCGTGGCTTCATCCGCGCCGAGGTTATCAAGTACGCCGACTATGTAGAGCTGGGCTCGGAGCGTGCTTGCCGCGAGGTGGGTAAGATTGGCATCGAGGGTAAGGAGTATGTTGTCGAGGATGGCGACATCATGCACTTCTTGTTTAACGTATAACATTTAACCTACTACCACTATGGGAAATCTTTGGAAGTATATAATCATGTCGTTGGGCATCCTTCTTGCTGCAATCGTTGTTGCTGCTGCATACACCGAGGGTCACAAGCCCGCGATGGGCACTATCACCGTTACGGGTCTTGGCGAGACGGAGTTTACATCTGACCTCATCGTCATCGAGGGTACCGTTGCCGCAGAGAACTACGACGCTGCCGAGGCATACCGCACCTTGGAGCAGAACCGCGAGAAGATGGTATCGTTCCTCGAGTCTAAGGGTGTTAAGGCAGAGAACATCTCTTTCAACATGCCCTACACCTATAAGAAGACCCGCTCAGTTTATGAGGATGGCGAATATCGTGGTGAGCAGTTTGAGGGCTACAGCATCTCGCAGAGCTTCACCATCGAGTCAAAGGATGTTGACACAACGGAGAGTGCAGCGCGCGAGCTTCCATCGCTTATCGCCGAGGGCATCAACATCAGCGTGCGCAACCCTATGTACTACTACACAGGCCTCGAGGATGTGAAACTCAGCTTGCTCTCTGCTGCTGCGGCAGATGCTCGTGACCGCGCCATGAACATCGCCGAAAGCTCACAGTCGGAGCTTGGCGAGTTGAAGCTCTCGCGTGCGGGTGTCTTCCAGATTACCGCAGCTACGGGCGACGAGGAGTTCTCGGCAGGTGGCTCGTTCAACCTCTCGTCACGCGAGAAGAAGGCACGCGTAACCGTTCGCTCGGAGTTTTATATTAAGGAGAAGTAATTTTTAATCGTAAATAATAAGCAATTTATATAACTATGAAACGTGAAGTAAGAGTGCGCTTTGCACCCAGCCCCACAGGCCCACTACACATTGGTGGCGTTCGTACAGCACTATATAACTACCTCTTTGCACGCCGTCATGGCGGTAAGATGATCCTCCGCATCGAGGATACCGACTCACAGCGCTTCGTGCCAGGTGCCGAGGAGTATATTATCGAGTCGTTGAAGTGGTGTGGCATCGAGATTGACGAGGGCGTTGGCGTTGGTGGACCACACGCTCCATATCGTCAGAGCGAGCGCCGAGAGATATATTTGAAGTATGCTATGCAGCTCGTGGATGCAGGCTGGGCATACTACGCCTTCGACACCCCCGAGGAGCTCGACGCATTGCGCAAGGAGGCCGAGGATGCGGGCAAGACATTCGCATACAACTATGAGGTACGCACAAAGTTGCCCACATCGTTGACACTCTCGAAGGAGGAGGTCGAGGCACGCATCGCACGCGGCGACCAGTGGGTAGTACGCTTCAAGATGCCCGAGAACGAGGTTATCAAAATGGATGACCTTATTCGTGGCCATGTGGAGGTTAATACATCAACGCTCGACGATAAGGTGTTGTACAAGTCGGCAGATGCTCTTCCAACATACCACCTCGCAAACATTGTCGATGACCACCTCATGGAGGTTTCGCACGTTATCCGTGGTGAGGAGTGGTTGCCCTCGTTGCCCTTGCACTACCTCTTGTATCGTGCCTTCGGCTGGACAGACTCACAGCCCGAGTTCGCACACCTCCCCTTGTTGCTTAAGCCTACGGGTAGCGGTAAGCTCTCGAAGCGCGATGGCGACAAGATGGGCTTCCCCGTATTCCCATTGTTCTGGACATCACCCACAGGCGAGACATCGCGTGGTTACCGCGAGGATGGCTACCTTGCGCCCGCATTTATCAATATGTTGTCACTCCTTGGTTGGAACCCTGGCACCGAGCAGGAGATCTTCTCTATGCAGGAGCTTATCGAGGCCTTCTCGCTCGATCGCGTATCGAAGGCTGGTGCACGCTTCCAGCCCGACAAGGCAAAGTGGTTCAACGCACAGTATATGCATAACCTTTCGGATGCAGAGCTCGCACCATTCATGCAGCCCATCTTGAAGGCACACGGCATCGAGGTATCTGACGAGGTGGCAGGTAAGGCTGCAGGCATCATGAAGGAGCGTATGACACTCACAACAGATATGTGGGACCTCACATCGTTCTTCTTCGTAACACCCACAGAGTATGAGGAGAAGCTCGCAAAAAAGCAGTGGAAGGGTGACAACCCAACTATGTTGGGCAAACTACGCGGCGTATTGGAGGGCATCGAGGACTTCTCTAAAGAAAATACCGAGGTCGTAGTACGCGCATGGCTCGAGGCTGAGGGCTACTCATTGGGTCAGGCTATGAACACCTTGCGTCTCGCACTTGTAGGTGCTGGTAAGGGCCCAGGTATGTTCGACGTTACGGAGTTCATCGGCAAGGCAGAGTGCTTGAAGCGCATCGACAACCTTATGACTAATCTCACACCCGCAGAGTAATGGAGATTCTACAGCATATATGGGGCTCTACGCCCGAGGGCGAGGGCATCATCCTCTACACCATGCGCAACAGCCGTGGCTCGGAGGTACAGCTTTGCAACATCGGCGCCTCTATCGTGAGCGTTAAGTTCGCAGACCGCAATGGCACAATTGACGACGTGGCACTCGGCTATATGGAGCCTACAAGCTACATCGGTGATGGTGCTGCGAGCGGCAAGAGTGTAGGTCGTGTGGCGGGTCGCATTGCGCGTGGCCAGATGACCATCGACGGTGTGGAGTATCGTCTCGAGGTAAACAATGGCCCTAACCACCTTCATGGTGGCTCAAAGGGCTTCGCAAACCGCTACTGGGAGGGTCGCGTGGAGACCAACCGCGTGGTGTTCAGCTACATCTCGGAGGATATGGAGCAGGGCTACCCTGGTGAGTTGGTTGTGGAGGCTATCTATGACTTCGACGACGAGGACAACCTCGAGATTACATACCTTGCGAAGTCTAACAAGAACACCGTATGTAACCTCACAAACCACCTCTACTGGAACCTCCATGGCGAGGGTTCGGATAAGACCATCCTCGACCACGAGCTTAAGCTAAACTGCTCGGAGGTGTTGGAGATGGACATCGTGCAGATTCCTACGGGTAAACTCCTCGATGTTAAGGGCACGGCGCTCGACTTCACCTCTTGGCGTAAGTTCGGCACAGAGATAGACTCGGAGTTCAACAACATACGCAACTACCGCGGCTACGACCACTGCTTCAAGGTAGACGGCTGGCAGAAGAACATCCTCGGTGAGGTTGGCGAGTTGCGTTGCGAGGCTACAGGTCGTAGGGTCACAATCCTCTCGTCACAGCCCGCAGCGGTGCTATATACGGGTAACTGGTTGGCGGGTGGCTGCCCCAAGACAAAGTCCGATAAGTATTATCAGGATTATGCGGGTGTGGCTATCGAGTGTCAGGGTTTCAGCGATGCTGTGCACCACCCCCACTTCCCCTCTATCGAACTTAAGGCCGACGAGCTTTACTGCCAGAAGATAGTATTCAAGCTCGGCACGTTCTAAACCAACAGAACTAACCTATGAGAAAATTATTATCACTTGCACTGTTTGCGGCACTCGCAGTGGCCTGTGTGAACGACCCCATGGAGGGTAGCCACACTCAGCAAAGTCCAAGCAATAAGATATTCTATGCTTCGGATGATGCTGCCAAGGGCACACTGCTCGTACGCCTCAACTCTTCGGATGCGGAGCTCGCTGTGGAGGGTATTGAGATTCGCCTCGAGCCACTCTTTCGTGGTGTGGAGGATGCTAAATTGAGCCGTTGGATGGTAGCCAAGTTTGACGAGACACACGACCTCGGCACCATTGCAGAGCTTATCGCAAGCGCAAGCTGCGTGGAGCGCGTCGAGTATGATGTGCGCATCAAGCCCATCAAGAGCGAGGCACTACCCATGCCTACAACACGCCCAGAGGCTACACGCTCGGTTGCGCTGCCCTTCAACGATCCTGAGTTGGAGTGGCAATGGCACTACTACAACGATGGCTCGCTCGACCCAGAACTCTGCAAGGCGGGTGCAGACATCAACCTCCTCAACGCATGGAAGTACACCGCGGGAGATAACCGCGTGATTGTTGCCGTGTGCGATGGTGGTATCATGGCCAGCCACCCCGACCTTGCCGACAACATGTGGGTAAACGAGGCGGAGAAAAACGGCACGGCGGGTGTCGATGACGATGGCAATGGATATGTTGATGATATTCACGGCTACAACTTCGTGGCTGATAGTGGCAATGTCACTGCCGACGACCACGGCACACACGTTGCGGGCACTATCTCAGCGGTGAACAACAACGGCTTTGCGGTTTGTGGCATCGCGGGCGGTACGGGTAATGGCGATGGCGTACGCCTTATGTCGTTGCAGATTTTCGAGGGCGAAGATGGTTGCTACCAGCATCAGCTAGCAAAGGCCTTCAAGTATGCTGCGGACAATGGCGCAGTCATCGTGAACAACTCATGGGGCTACGAGGTTGCGGGCTACCAGAACGATAGAGCGTTTGAGGAGTGGGATTCGGTGCTTAAGAATGCCATAGAGTACTTCGAGACAAACGCAGGTCTTGATGGTGCGATGACAGGAGGTGTGGCAATCTTCGCTGCGGGCAACGAGAGCTACCCCGAGGCAACATACCCAGGCGCATATAACAAGTATATCTGCGTGTCTGCTATGTCTTCGGACTACACCGCGGCCTACTACACCAACTATGGCCCTGGCGTGAATATCTGCGCCCCTGGTGGCGATGCCTACTATGGCACTACGCTCTGCGTCTCTTCCACCTCGGTGCAGCATGCCAACTCTTATGGCTACGAGTATATGCAGGGCACATCTATGGCAACGCCCCATGTTTCGGGCTGCGCTGCGCTCGCAGTGTCGTATGCTCTAAAGCAGGGATACACGCTCACATCGGAGGAGCTAAAGCGCCTTATCCTGACCTCGGTGCACGACATCAACCCCTACCAGACGGGCACGAAGCAGTATTTCGACTATCAGGTGGGTCAGTATGTAGATATGCAGCTTGCCCCCTACGCGGGTAAGCTCGGCTCGGGATATATCGACGCCCACCTGATGCTTATGCAGATGGATAGCACACCCGTAGTCTATGCCCTCGCTGGCGAGACAAAGAGCCTCGCGCTTGACGACTATTTCGGTGGCGCATCGGCAGGACTAAAGTACGAGGAGTGCAGCGCATCGAACGAGGTACGCACGGCACTCGGCATCGAGACCCTAAAGGTTGAGAACGGCATGCTTCATATTAAGACAACAAATTCTGGCTCGGGTCGCATAGTGGTTAAGGCTATCGTGGGTGGCGACCATGTTGGTGGCAGCACCATCGGTGGCTCGTATGTTGAGCGCGAGATTGAGGTTGTAGTGCGTGGCACGAAGGCCGAGAATGGTGGATGGTTGTAACACTAAAAGTTGAGTATTATGAAGAGATACCTATATATATTGATTGCAGCCGTCGTGGCATTCACATCGTGTGAGTTATTTCATTCAGAGCAAGTTCCCGATGTGGTATGGTACTTCAGTAGCGTAGAGGTTGAAACTACCGAGAATAGCGCTACGGTAAATGCCGTAAAGCCCTATATTACTATTGATGGCGTCAAGGAGGAGGGCGTGGATATCTACCTCAAGTTCTGGGAGGATGGCAATGAGGAGGGGCACATCATAATCAATGAGTTTGAGGACTTGGGCGACCGCATAATCTTCACCATCAACGACCTTACACCAGCAACCCACTACTTGGGTGGCATTGTCGTTAGTGGCGAGTATGGCGGTGAGATAAGCAGCATCTTCCCCATCACCACCAAGGCACATATGCCCGTTGCAGAGTATTCGTGCGAGTGCATAATTGAGTCTATGGGTGTTGTAGCCTATGCACTCTTAGAGGGCGTATCGTTCACGCTCGATGGCGTGGAGAGCCCCTTGGCAAAGGTGGAGTTTAAGTATGCACTTAGCTCAGCGAGTGGCGAGTGGACAACCGTGGAGATAAAGCCAGAGGATGTTGAGAAGAGTTTTAAGATTCCCGCAGAGGGCGAGCCTTACCTCAAGGAGAAGAGCGACTACAACTACTCCGTAACGCTCTACCCCGAGGACTCGGCCTACGAGAGCTATACGCTTAGCGGTGAGTTCACAACAACCGAGGCAAGCCTTACAAGCGATGTTGAGTTACCAACAATAACGGCTACAGAGGAGGCTATCCACCTTAGCAGTAAGGTACCCACGCTCTTTGTTGATGGCGAGGTTATACCCGACTATGCAACGATAAAGTACCAATTCTACTTTACGGATTACAATAGCCACCACGGCTATATTGATGCAGTATGCGCCGATGGCGTGATGAGCGCAACGGCAGAGTTGAGCATGTTCCAAGAGGGCGTGACATACAACTTCCGCACCTGCATGGATATTAACGATGAGCAGCTTATGCTCTCAGACGATACTCCATATACCATTCCCGTTGTGGAGACCCCTACACCTCCAGCGCCTCCAGTTTCGGGCGATGCCGACACTACGGCTCTTGCGGGCGACTGGCACCTTACCGAGTGGTGTGGCGCAGTACCCTCATTCTATGTCTACCTCTCTATCAGCGAGGATGGCGTTGTGACACTATGGCAGCGCATGGAGAGTCGCCTTTGGGAGACCTTCTACAGCACCGTAGACATCGATGGTGGCATCATCGCGGGTGAGTATACCGATGGCGTAGCATGGGCTGCATCGTATTATGTAGCGGTGGATGGTAACACCATGACATGGACCAACACCGCAAATACCACAGAGGTTTCGGTATATACACGCTGCACACTACCCAACTTCACCAATCCCGAGATACGCACCTACGCGACATCGGGCAGACGCTGGTTCTAACAACAATAACACATATAAGCAAGGGGGACATCCTAATGGATATCCTCCTTCTTTTCTGTCTATGCTGAGTGTGCAGTTAACTAGACATTTTGTTGTTAGAATAGTGCAGATACAACGCTCGGCGAATTTCGAAGCGATGGGCTGTACTAGGGCGTACTGCCCATTGCTGAGATAATTCGTTAGCGGCAGTAGATGCGCTGTTATAACGACAAAATTAGCTCTTTGATGTCATTATCTTAAGAATCATAGCATCAGTCTGCGTCATGCCATCACGACCGATGTCTGTGAGGTTGCGAATTGAGCGGTCTACATCGTCGTCGATGATACCCTCAACAGACTTAATGACGCGACCATTCATGGCCATAAGGGCTGAAACTACGGCTGTAGATACGCCTGATGCGCACTTCATAGCGCATGAGGGCTTAGCACCGTCGCAAATCATACCAGCAAGGTTGCCAATCATATTCTTCACGGCCTTTGTAACCTCGTCGTAGCCACCACCCATGAGGTAGGTGATACCGCATGACGAGCCTGTTGCAGCAACAACACAGCCACACAATGCTGAGAGGCGACCGAGGCTCTGCTTGATGTAGATTACAGTGAGGTGGCTCAAGATGAGCGAGCGAACCATCTGCTCGTGTGATGCACCTGTCTGCTCGGCATATACCACAACGGGAACGGTAGATGTAAGACCCTGGTTACCACTACCAGAGTTACTCATAACGGGAATCATAGCGCCCGCCATACGTGCGTCGCACGCTGCGGTTGTCATGCCGACAATCTGGCAGTGGAGAGTGTCGCCCATGATGTTGCGCTCCGACTCCGAGCGCATGAGCTTACCGATGGCGTGGCCATACTCGCCCTTGAGTGACTCGTATGCAGCGTTCATGTTCAAACGCTTTGCCTCCAAGATGAACTCCAACTCCTCGAGGGGTGCAGTCATTGCGAAGTCCCACACACGGCGCAAGCTGAGTACGGGGTCCTTCTGCTCTGCGGGAGCTTCGCCAGCACTTGCTGCGGGAGCATCTGCAGAGAAGAGTACCTCGTCGTTGCGTGTGATAGATACGAAGCGTGTGTGACCGCCTGCGATGATGGCTACGGCCTTGTCTGCGCCCGCCTTAACCTCAATCTCGATGTAGAGCTTCTCCTCGATGCCCTCCTTGAGGTCTACCGAGATACGCTTCTCATCGATAAGGCGGCAACCCTCCTTTACCGACGCCTCGTTAGCATCCTTCAACACCTCGAGCTCATACTCCGACTTACCCACCAACGCACCAAGTGCCATAGCGATGGGGAGGCCTGTCATGCCTGTGCCTGGGATACCTACGCCCATGGCATTCTTGAGCACGTTAGCGCTTAGGCGAGCCTCGATATGCTCGGGCAGAGTGCCGAGAGTCTCGGTAGCCTTAGCCACGCACAACGCCACGGCGATGGGCTCAGTACAACCAATTGCGGGAATAATTTCGCGGTTCATGAGGGCGATAATCTCACGACGCTCCTCGGGTGTAAAGTTGCAGTTCATATAGAGTAGTTTTTAAGTAATTCGTATTATTAGGCAAATTATCACACGAAGATATATATTTTTTGCGTAACGTGCAAGCATTTAGGCAAATTAGTGTGGTATTACTTGTTGCAATATATACCAAGGGCGATAGTGAATTTCTTGAAAGAAGGGTTGCAGATGTGGACTTGACATGAGAAAGCCCCGGATGGGTAGTACTTGGTGTACATCCCATTCGGGGCTTTGATTGAAGCGCCGCAGTAGCGCCGCTATCACAAGAAATTCGATTTGTCGTCAGAAGGCTGCAGATACAACGCTCAACAAAAACGCCGTCGATGGGTAGTACTTGGCGTACGTCCCATTGACGGCATTTTTAGTTAGCGGCAGTAGATGTCTGCCTTATCACGACAAAGCGTTAGTCCTTAAGCTTCGCTGCCAAGAACTCACGATTAAGGCGTGCGATGTGTGCGATAGAGATTGACTTAGGACACTGCGCCTGGCATGCACCAGTGTTAGTACAGTTACCGAAGCCGAGCTCATCCATCTTGGCAACCATCGCCTTAGCACGGCGTGCACCCTCTACCTTACCCTGAGGAAGCTTTGCGAGTGAAGATACGCGAGCCGCAACGAACAACATTGCAGAACCGTTCTTACATGTTGCAGCACATGCACCACAACCTACGCATGCTGCAGCGTCCATAGACTCCTCTGCATCTGCCTGCGGAATTGGAATTGCGTTTCCGTCAGGTACCGAGTTGGTACGTACCGAAACGAAACCTCCAGCCTGGAGAATCTGGTCGTAAGCCGAACGGTTTACTACGAGGTCCTTGATTACAGGGAATGCAGCCGAACGCCATGGCTCGATGGTGATAGTTGCACCATCTTTGAACTGACGCATGTAGATCTGGCAAGGAGTTACAGCCTGCGATGGACCGTGT
>JAZRAT010000116.1:0-9387 GCA_045634725.1 Alistipes sp.
GTTGTCAATAGCGGGACCGATACCGAACTTGATGCCGGGATACAAAGCCTCCAACGCCTCAGCCAAGAGGTGTGAAGATGTGTGCCAGAAGGCGTGCTTACCCTCTGCGTCGTCCCACTTGAAGAATTTAATCGAACAGTCGCTGTCGATAGGGCGCATCATATCTACAGTTGCGCCGTTTACCTCGGCTGCGAGTGAGTCAGCAGCTAAACGAGGGCTGATGCTCTCTGCCACCTGAAAGGCAGTTGTCCCTTTGGCAAACTCTCTTACCGAGCCATCGGGAAAGGTTACTTTAACCATGATAATAATTATTTTAAATGTTTATGTTTTGAGTGCCTTCGTAGCTCCACAATAACGAGACGGATTACTACTCAGCTGCACTCCTTGTTTACTCCTGTTTGTTTATAAGCTTCAACATCTGAGCATATTTCGAGATGTAGACAATGGCAACTACGGCACAAAGCACATCTATAGACCACTTTATCCACTCTGTTGAGTCGGCGGGCTTCCACCACATCACACACTGCGATACTGCAAAGCCGAGTATTGTAGCAGCGATGATTATCATCACCCAGCACTTAATCTTTACACTCTTCATCCCTCTTCAGTTTTAGTCGTTATGCTCCTGCTCGGGCAAATCCTTAATTGAAACATCGCGACCCTTCTCGCGCTCGAAGTGCTGCAATGGGTTGGCATTCCACTCAGCCCACTCTCTGCGACGCTGCACGATGTCGATAGCGTCGTAGATAGCGTTACGCATAGACTGCTCATCCGCTACGCCCTTACCCGCGATGTCGTACGCCACGCCATGGTCGGGTGATGTGCGCACCTCCGAGAGCGACGCCGTGAAGTTAACGCCGTTGGGCGTAAGCGTCTTAAATGGCGCAAGACCCTGGTCGTGGTACATGGCGAGAATGGCATCGTAGTTCTTGAACTGACCCGATGCGAAGAAGCCATCTGCCGCGAAGGGACCAAATGCCAATACGCCAGCCTCGTATGCCTCAACAATTGCGGGCTTGATAATCTCCTCTTCCTCCTTGCCGAGCAGGCCGCCGTCACCAGCGTGAGGGTTGAGTGCCAACACCGCAACCTTAGGACGCACAACGCCAAAGTCCTGACGCATAGAGGCGCTCATCTGGTTAATGCGCTCGATGATAAGCTCCTTCGAGAGCGACTCGGCAACCTTTGCCACGGGGACATGGATTGTCGCAAGACCCACGCGCATAAGCTCCGAGGCCATAATCATCAAGGGCTCGCCATCAAGCTCCTTGGCGAGGAACTCCGTGTGGCCGGTATACGAGAACGACTCGCTCTGAATCATCTCCTTGTCGATGGGCGCGGTCACAAGAGCGTCGATAGCACCGCTCTTAAGCTCCTCAATCGCCCTGTTAAGTGCCGCAGCTGCAGCCTCACCACCCGCCTTTGAGGGCTTGCCAGGTGTCACCGAGAGCTCCTTTGCGCCACACTCAACAAGGTTTACACGACCCTGCTGTGCACGCTCTGCGCCCTCCACAACCACAAACTTCACGGGCTCGATGTCGTTCAGGCGCTTCTGGTAGAATGCCGCAGCGACGCTTGAGCCATAGATGACGGGAGTGAACAACTCCGCGAGGCGATTATCCGAAAATATCTTGAGTATTACCTCCCAGCCTACACCGTTGGTGTCGCCTTGTGTAATACCTATCTTAAGTCTCTTACTCATAGTTTCATGCGTTTCAAATTACAAATATACAAAAACATGCGCAAAATACAAGAGGTTACCCAGTTATTTTTTAGCAAATAGCAATATTTGTTGGCATTATCACAGAAAAAATGTAACTTTGTAGATTATTAGATGTAAGTGAATATGTTGAACATCGACACCATACTATCCACTCGCACCGATGCGGAGTTCGAGGCCTCGGCACTCGAATTGTTCCGCTATCAGAGCGAGCACTGCGAACCCTATCGTCGCTATGTCGAACTCCTCGGCATCGACCCCGCGGAGGTGCAGAGCATCGAGGAGATACCCTTTATGCCCATCCGCCTCTTCAAGTCGACCGATGTATATTGTGGGAATGAGGCACCAGAGATTGTCTTTACCTCGAGCAATACGGGCTCTACCGTAGCCTCGCGCCACATGATGGCATCGTTGGAGGCCTACCGCAAGACCTTCACCAAAGCCTTCAAGGAGTTCTATGGCGAGCCCGCAAAGTGGAGCATCTACGGTCTGCTACCCAACTACCTGGAGCGCGAGGGCTCGTCGCTGGTATATATGGTCGACACGCTTATCAAGGAGTGCGGTTCGGGAGGCTTCTACCTCAATGATTATGATCGTCTTATTGCCGACATAGAGGCTGACCCCAAGCCCAAGATTCTGCTTGGCGTGAGCTACGCCCTGTGGGATGTTGCGGAGCAGTATGCCCCCAAACTCAAGGATACCATCATCATGGAGACGGGCGGAATGAAGGGACGTCGCAAGGAGCTATCGAAGAGCGAGTTACACGCCATCCTCACCGAGGGCTTCGGCGTGGAACATATCCACTCGGAGTACGGCATGGCGGAGCTTACATCGCAGGCATACTCCTCTGGTGAGGGCATCTTCCGCGCGCCAAAGTGGATGCGCGTATTGGTGCGCGATGTCAACGACCCCTTCGACCACACCCCCACACGCGGTGGCATCGACATTATAGACCTTGCCAACCTCTCGTCGTGCGCCTTCATCCAGACCGAGGATATGGGACACATATACGACAACGGCAGTTTCATGATTGAGGGACGCATTGCAGGAAGCGACATCCGTGGTTGTAACCTTTTAGTACACAACATGTAATGAAATATAACGCCGAGATACTACGACAACTGCACGAGGAGCTGTACGATGTTCTTCGTGAGGTGGTGCGCGTGTGCGACAAGGCGGGCATACCCTACTTCATTCAGGGTGGCACGGCCATAGGCGCACACTTCTTCGAGGATATAGTGCCCTGGGATGACGATGTCGACCTCGGCATGACGCGCGAGAACTACGAGCGCTTCCTCCGCGAGGCACCCGCACTTCTCGGCAAAGGCTATGTGCTTCAGGAGTTTACGACGGAGCACGACACCCCCTTCTACTTTGCCAAGGTGCGCAAGCGTGGCACACGCTTCGTGGAGCGCGAGTGGGTGGGCATGCCCATCGAGGAGGGCATCTACATCGACATCTTCCCCTACGACCTTGTGCCCGATGAGGAGTCACTGCGACGCAAGCAGCGCGCTAAAGTGGGCTTCTGGGTCAACTGCTTCATGGCAAAAAGCGTATGGCTGTGGAGGTGGTTTGGAAGAGCGAATAACGGCGTTGTATTACCCAAGAGCTGGGTCTCATGTTTAGCGATACGCCTCACAACGGCGACACATAGTAAAGAGCAGATATACAGCAAATTAAAACGCGAACTTACGCGCTACAATGGCACGAATGCGAAGTACTACAACATCGTGCGCATGCCCAAGGATATGATTGCCGTGGAGGCTATCAACAACCCCGAACGACGCAAGTTGGGCGCTATGGAGGTGTGGGCACCGAGCGACTTGGAGACCTATCTGCGTAGCCACTATGGCGACATTCAGAAGTGGTTGCCCGAGGAGAAGCGCCTCAACCACGCACCCGAAATCTTGAGCTTCGGTCGTAAGGTGCAGACCGAGGAGTCGGCGCGCATATCTGTCGTAATACCTCTATATAATAAGGAGGCGGAGGTGGAGCGCGCACTACGTTCGGTCGTGGAGCAGAGCCTCGTGCCAGGCGAGATTATCGTTGTGGACGACGGCTCTACGGATGGGTCGCGCGCAATCGTTGAGCGCATCATCGCCGAACACCCCGAGGCGGGCATACGCCTTATCACTCAGCCAAATAGCGGAGTCAGCGCAGCACGTAACCGCGGTATAGCGGAGGCCAAGGGCGACTACATAGCCCTGCTCGATGCCGACGACATGTGGCTCACGGGATATATCGCCGAGGTGTGCCGACTTATGGAGTACTACCCCGAGGCAGATGCCTACGCCACGGCCTTCGACATCGTGAATGGCACGCAGCGTGTCGCAGCCCCTGTGCCCACCACCGAGGGCTATATAGACATCGCAGAGGAGGCACTACAACGTCGCTACCCCATCATTCCCTCCACCGCCACACTACGCCGTGATGCAGTGCTCCGCGCGGGAGGTTTTCCAGAGGGCATGCGCATAGGCGAAGACCAGTGGTTATGGGTAAAGATGGTGCAACAAGGAGCGAAGTTCTGCTTCTCGCCCATGTCGCTTGTGCGCTACTCACGCACCGCGAGCAACCGCTCAGCATCTATCTACCGCGCGGAGCAGAGCGCACACTCTATCGAGGAGCTGTACAACCCCGAAGGCGACGCAACCCTCAACGAGTACATCGCACGCATAGCCATCGGTAAGGCCATCACGCAGAGCGTACGCGGAGGCACGGAGGATGCCCGCCACGCGGTGGAGACATTCTCTTTCACCACACGCTCACGCCGTCAGCTACGCCGTCTACGCCTGCTCAACGCCCTGCCCAAGGCATTGCGCCACATGGCTGACGGACTCTACTCGATGCTCGCCTGGGCAATATCGCGCAAGGGTTTATAGCAAAATAACATGGTGAATTTAAGGAGATTAGGGAGTTTAAGGAATTTAGAGAGTTAGCAGGTTGCTAATAACACTAAATTCCTTAAATTCCCTAAGTGTTACCGTGATTAGCACCACAACCCAATTTCTTGTCAGAAGTCGTGAGATGTGGTGCAAATTACGGCTTATCACAAGAAATTTCTTGACAGAAGGGTTGCAGATGTGGCCTTGACATGAGAAAGCCCCGGATGGATAGTACTTATCGTACATTCCATTCGGGGCTTTGATTGAAAGGCCGCAGATGCGCCCTTATCTCAAGAAATTAAGCGAGAATTTCTGACTTAAGACCTACAACCAAGTCGTCGTAGTCGCGGAGACCTGTACCGCCAGGGATAGGATTACCTGTGATGACATTCTCCTTGAGGTTAACCAAGTCGTCTGACTTAGCCTGGATAGCGGCCTCGTTAAGAACCTTGGTTGTCTCCTGGAACGACGCTGCAGAGATGAAGCTCGATGTCTGCAATGCAGCACGAGTGATACCCTGAAGCACCTGGTTAGAAGTTGCAGGAACGATAGGACGAACCTCAACAAGAGCCATATCACGACGCTTGAGGCCTGAGTTCTCATCGCGCAACTTACGCAACGAGATGATCTGACCAGCCTGAACGTTCTGTGAGTCACCAGCGTTGGTAACAACAACCTTGTCGTAGAGCTCGTCGTTGACATCCATGAACTCCCACTTGTCAACAACCTGATCCTCGAAGAAGCGAGTATCACCTGGATCCTCAATCTTAACCTTCGACATCATCTGGCGTACGATAACCTCAAAGTGCTTATCGTTGATCTTTACACCCTGCATACGGTAAACCTCCTGTACCTCGTTCACGATGTACTCCTGAACCTTGGTAGGACCGAGGATGCGCAAGATGTCACCAGGAGTGATTGCACCATCCGACAACGCCATACCTGCACGCACGAAGTCGTTCTCCTGAACGATGATCTGGCGTGACAATGGTACGAGGTAGCGCTTAACATCGCCATCCTTAGATGTGATAATAATCTCGCGGTTACCACGCTTGATCTTGCCGAATGTTACCTCACCGTCGATCTCCGAAACAATTGCGGGGTTCGATGGGTTACGCGCCTCGAACAACTCTGTTACTCGAGGCAAACCACCGGTGATATCGCCACCAGTCTTACCTACTGCACGTGGGATCTTGATAAGGATGTCGCCAGCGTGAATCTTGGCGCTATTCTTAACCATGATATGTGCGTTAACAGGCAAGTTGTATGACTTAATCTCGTCACCATCCTTGTTAACAATCTTGATAACAGGGTTCTTAGTCTTATCCTTAGACTCGATAACTACGCGCTCAGAAAGACCTGTCTGCTCGTCGCGCTCCTCGCGGTATGTAACACCCTCGATGACGCTCTCGTAGACAATCTTACCCTCGTTCTCAGCGATGATAACTGCGTTGTAGGGATCCCACTCACAGATCATATCACCCTTCTTAACCTCGGCACCATCCTTCATGAAGAGCGTTGCACCATAAGGCAATGCGTGAGTGTAGAGTGTAATCTCTGTGTTAGGATCTACGATGCGGAACTCAGACTGACGCGACATAACGATGTCGATAGCCTCGCCCGCAGCATTCTTACCCTTGATAGTACGCAAGTCATCAATCTCGAGGCGACCCTCATACTTCGAAACAACATTTGTCTCAACTGTAGAGCCACCCGCAACACCACCGACGTGGAACGTACGGAGTGTAAGCTGTGTACCAGGCTCACCGATAGACTGTGCTGCGATGACACCAACAACCTCACCCTTCTGTACCATGCGTGCAGTAGCAAGGTTACGGCCATAACACTTAGCACAAACACCGCGACGTGCCTCACAAGTGAGCACCGAACGAATCTCTACTGACTCGATAGGCGACTTGTCGATAGCCTCGGCAATCTCCTCGGTAATCTCAGCACCTGCCTCGCAGATAACCTCACCTGTGATGGGGTGGATAACATCGTTCAACGCTGTACGGCCGATGATGCGGTCGTAGAGTGACTGTACGACATCCTCGTTACGCTTGATAGCCGTAGCTGTCAAACCACGCAATGTGCCACAATCCTCCTCGTTGATGATAACATCCTGTGCTACGTCAACCAAACGACGTGTCAAGTAACCCGCATCGGCGGTCTTAAGCGCGGTATCCGCAAGACCCTTACGCGCACCGTGAGTTGAGATAAAGTACTCGAGCACCGAAAGACCCTCCTTGAAGTTTGACAAGATAGGGTTCTCGATAACCTGCTGACCACCCTCAACACCCGACTTCTGGGGCTTAGCCATAAGACCACGCATACCAGAGAGCTGACGAATCTGCTCCTTTGAACCTCGCGCACCAGAGTCAAGCATCATGTAAACGGGGTTGAAACCGTCCTGATCGCTCTTCAAGGTGTTGATTACCTGGCTTGTGAGCTTATTGTTGATGTTTGTCCAAATATCGACAATCTGGTTGTATCGCTCGTTGTTGGTGATAAGACCCATATTATAGTCATCGATAACGGCATCGGCTGCGGCATAACCCTCGTTGATAAGCTGCTCCTTAACATCGGGGATAACAACCGCGTCGAGGTTAAACGACAAACCACCCTGGAACGCCATGCGGTAACCCATGTTCTTGATATCATCCAAGAACTTAGCAACCTTATCAGCACCCGCCTTCTTCATCACAACGGCGATGATGTCACGCAATGAACGCTTTGTAAGAACCTCGTTGATGTAGCCTACCTCCTCGGGAACGTTCTGGTTGAACAAGATACGACCGATGGTAGTCTCCTTGATAACGTATACCTCGTTGCCATTCTCATCCAAATCACGAACACGGCAGTGTACAACGGCGTGCAATGCTGCGCGCTTCTCGTTGTAAGCGATAATCGCCTCCTCGGGGCCGTAGAACTTCAAGCCTGTACCCTTTACACCGGGACGGGGCTTTGTGATGTAGTAGAGACCCAAGACCATATCCTGTGAAGGCACGGTGATAGGCGCACCATTGGCAGGGTTGAGGACGTTGTGCGAACCAAGCATCAAAATCTGAGCCTCCAAGATTGCGGCATTGCCAAGGGGCAAGTGTACCGCCATCTGGTCACCGTCGAAGTCCGCGTTGAACGCAGTACATGACAATGGGTGAAGCTGCATTGCCTTACCCTCGATAAGCTTGGGCTGGAAGGCCTGGATACCCAATCGGTGAAGGGTCGGAGCACGGTTCATCAATACGGGGTGACCCTTGATTACGTTCTCCAAGATGCCCCAGATAACGGGATCCTTTCTATCGATAATCTTCTTTGCTGACTTAACAGTCTTAACGATACCACGCTCGATGAGCTTACGGATGACGAATGGCTTGTACAACTCAGCCGCCATATCCTTTGGAATACCCATCTCGTGCATCTTAAGCTCGGGACCTACGACAATTACCGAACGTGCAGAGTAGTCAACACGCTTACCCAACAAGTTCTGACGGAAACGACCCTGCTTACCCTTCAACGAGTCTGACAACGACTTCAAAGGACGATTTGACTCGTTCTTAACGGCGTTGCTCTTGCGTGAGTTGTCGAACAACGAGTCGACAGCCTCCTGCAACATACGCTTCTCGTTACGCAAGATAACCTCGGGAGCCTTGATCTCGATGAGGCGCTTCAAACGGTTGTTACGAATGATTACGCGACGATACAAGTCGTTGAGGTCCGATGTAGCGAAACGACCACCATCCAGTGGCACCAAGGGGCGCAACTCGGGTGGGATGACAGGAATGTCGGTAAGTACCATCCACTCGGGGCGGTTCTTGCCATTCGAAGCACGGAACGACTCGATGACGTTCAAACACTTCAACGCCTCAGTCTTACGCTGCTGCGATGTCTCCTTCGATGCGCGGTCGCGCAACTGATAAGACATAGTGTCGAGGTCTACCTGCTTCAAGAGTGTGAGGATAGCCTCACCACCCATCTCTGCTACGAACTTCTCGGGATCGTCATCCGCCAATGCCTGGTTGCCCTTAGGCAATGCTGCTACGATATCCAAGTACTCCTTCTCCGAGAGTGTCTGCAAACGCTCTACGCCCTGCTCCTTAGCAGCACCAGCGTTGATAACGACATAACGCTCGTAGTAGATGATTGCCTCCAACTTCTTTGATGGGATACCCAAAAGGTAGCCAATCTTTGAGGGCAATGAACGGAAGTACCAGATGTGAACAACGGGAACAACCAACGAGATGTGACCCATACGCTCACGACGAACCTTCTTCTCGGTTACCTCCACACCACAACGGTCGCAGACGATACCCTTATAACGGATACGCTTATACTTACCGCAGTGGCACTCGTAATCCTTTACAGGACCGAAGATACGCTCGCAGAACAAACCGTCGCGCTCGGGCTTATAGGTACGGTAGTTGATGGTCTCGGGTTTGAGCACCTCACCGCTCGACTGGGCACGAATCTCCTCGGGAGATGCCAAACCAATCGAAATGCGGCTGTAGCTACTCATCTTATTGTTATCTCTATTAAATGACATATTGTCCAATGTTTTAAATCCGCATTAATAGCTTACTCAAGCTTAACCGACAAGGCCAAACCACGCAACTCGTGCAAGAGCACATTCATTGCCTCGGGAACACCGGGACGTGGTAGGTTGTCGCCCTTAACGATAGCCTCGTAGGCCTTGGCACGACCAACAACATCATCACTCTTGATAGTCAAGATCTCCTGAAGAATGTTAGCGGCACCGAAGCCCTCCAAGGCCCATACCTCCATCTC
>JAZRAT010000117.1:0-11090 GCA_045634725.1 Alistipes sp.
TGGTCATTCGACATATCCTTGAATGCCACTAAACGATAATTCTCTGGATGAATACCCTTTTTCATTTTCGTCTTTTTGTTATAATTAATATTGCAATAATTAATTCGGCGGCAAAGGTAACACTTTTTTTTGTATCTGCAACACCCGCGCGCATTTTTTCTCTTTTTTCTTTGTAGGCAACAATTTTTTTTCTACCTTTGCACTGATATTGTGGTTGCACGAAGCGCCACATAGGGTGTTTAACAAAGCGTAAGTAACTATGGACGATGGTTTTCATTCCAAAAATAACCGCTGTGTCGTATCTCAATACGATTCCCTTCGTCTATGGACTCAAGCACGCAGATAACCTACGTGCCGAACTTTCGTTAGCACCCCCTGCCGACTGCGCACGCAACTACATCGAGGGCCGTGCAGATGTTGCCCTACTCCCCGCAGCCGTCGTTCCCTCTCTCACAGATACGAACATCATCACCGACTACTGCATTGGCGCAGTGGGCGCGGTGCGCACCGTTACGGTGATGTCTAACCACCCTATCCACGAGGTTAAGCGCATATGGCTCGACCCCCACTCACGCACCTCGGTGCAGCTGTGTGGCTACCTGGCCAAGCACAAGTGGCACATCACACCCGAGTGGATGACCATGAGCGACTATGCCCGCGTGGAGAGCCCCGAGGAGGGTGACGCCTTCCTGCTTATCGGCGACAAGGTCTTCGGCTACGAGGGTCGCTTTCCTTATATATATGACCTTGCCATCGAGTGGCGCGAGGCTACGAAGCTACCCTTCGCCTTTGCCGTGTGGGTAGCACGCAAGGGTGTGCCCAACGAGGTTACGGATGAGTTGCAACGAGCGCTCACCTTCGGTGTGGAGCACACATGGGAGGCTATCGTCGAGTCGCCATACATGGGCAAGGACAACGGCCTCACGGCATACGAATATCTCACACGCAACATAGACTTCATCCTCGACGAGGAGAAGCACCGCGCACTTAAGAAGTTCTGGGACTCGGGCATACGCATAGAGCCGCGATCCTATTAAAGAGGTCGGGTGATGTGCCCTCGGTGGCACGCCTCTGTCACACGACTTCTTACCTCCGACCCGCGGGGCGTTTCTGTATTGCGCCCCATGTGAAGGCCCTCACCCACAGGGCAGAGTTGAATAACCAGAATAAAACTTGCAAAGGAGGAGATATGATTACCATCTATCTTAAGCAATACAACAAGATTATCCGCAACGCCGACACCGACCTCTTCGACGAGCTCGGCTTCGACGACATCCTCTGGATTGACCTCTTGGGCCCCTCAATTAAGGAGCAGAAGGCCGTTGAGAACTTCATGGAGCTGAGCCTCCAGACGCGCCAGCAGGTCGAGGAGATTGAGTCTACATCAAAATATTCGGAGACCGAGAATGCCATCATCTCGAACTCCAACTTCTTTGTGCCTCAGGGCGATAGCTTCACCGTTGAGCCCGTGTCGTTCATCATCTCGAACGAGGGTGTGCTTGTGTCGATGCGTCAGGCCGAGTTCCGCACCTTCCGCGAGGCGGAGAAGCGCCTGCAAATGAACTACCGAAGCTACTCTACAGGCTACCACATCCTTATCTCACTGCTTGAAGTGCGCATCGACTACGATGCCGACCTTGTGGAGATGGTGGGCAAGCAGGTTGCCAAGATGAGTAAGGATATATCTTCGGGCTCGAAGATTGATAAGGAGGTGTTGTACCGCATCAACGAGTTGCAGGAGAACACCATGTTGTTGCGCGAGAATATCTTTGACCGCCAGCGCGTTATCTCCTCAATCCTTCGCTCGGAGCGCTTCCCCAACGATATCTACCCACGCCTTCAGCTGATGATTAAGGACGTCAACTCGCTCATCAGCCACGCCGACTTCAGCTTCCAGCGTTTGGACTACATTCAGGATGCGGCATTGGGTCTCATCAACATCGAGCAGAATGAGATAGTAAAAATCTTCTCCGTGGCTGCCGTAGTCTTCATGCCCGCGACGCTTGTTGCGAGTATGTACGGCATGAACTTCAAGTTTATGCCCGAGCTCCAGTGGGAGTATGGCTACCTGTGGGCAATCGCGCTGATGTTGCTCGTCTCAGGCCTTACGTTCTGGTATTTCAAGTTTAAGAAATGGTTGTAAGGGTACAACCTTTTATATACAAATATAGGGCAGCCCACACGGGTTGCCCTATCTCATTATCAGCGCATTAGCCTACAAATATCAACTATATACAATGTCATGCTGAGCAACGCGAACGTTGCGATTAAGCCGAGTGCAGAACAAGTTCACTTGTTATGCCGAGGCGGAGCAAGGTCGAGGAACTCAAGCATCTCCTCGCTGACCATACACTATTAACTGTCATTCCGAGGGAGCATAGCGACCGTGGGAATCTCCTCGCCATACTATACACTATCAACGCGGGTTGTCTCTTGTCGGCTTTGAGGAGATTCTTCACTTCGTTCAGAATGACACTCACTACCACTCCTCGCTATACTCTGCGTACTCCCACTCCGTAGCATCGCAGTACTCGGCCTCGTAGACCCCCGCCTCCATAGCCGCATACTCCTCGGCAACGCGTGGGCGTGGCAACTTCGATGTGGGCACAATGGGTCGCTTCTTCAAGGGCACCGTAGGCTTTGCGGGAAGAGGCTCGGGACATACACCCTCCGTTGGATCCATCGCCTCACAGCCCACAATTACCAACGCTATAACACACATTAGCGCAAATTTGAACACTCTCATATCTTCGATTATTTATCCGATAGTAGCGCGATAAGTTGCTCACAATCAGCCGCCTCCACGCCCTTAAGTTTACTCTTTATGTTATACTTTATCTTCGACACCGCCACAGGGTCGCTATCTATGAACAACGCAATAGCGCGGTTTGAGAAGCCCGCAAAGGCATACAACGCCACGCGGTAGTCGCGCTCGCTGATGCGGGGCAAGACACTCTTAAGCCTCTGCAACGCATTATCGCGGTAGTTATCCACCATCGCACCCAACTCATCTATGCGCGACGCATCGCCCTTGATGGACTCAATCGTCTCCAACACCTTGTTGAATACCAAGTTCTTATGGCGCGACGAGCCACTATGGTCGTAGTATATGTCGTACAACTCGTTGAGTTCGCTGAAGCGGTCGCGGTAGAGTGCCGTGATTGACGACGCCATGTCGCGGGGTATGCGTTCGATGTCGGTGCGCAGGCTCTCGATGGTCTCTATGTAGCTCGCAATCTCGCTATCCTTACGGCGTATGCGGTAGCGCGCATATAGGCCGAGCGCCACAACCACTGCCACAACCACCACAGCCACAACGACATATATCATCGCGTTACGCTCTCGCACAAGCTCCCTCTCGCGCAACTCGGCATCAAGGTCGGCACGCAGTTTCTCAACCTCGACATTCAGCACAGGCTGTTCAATTACCTCCAACAACATCTCATCCTGCGCATTTATGCTCTGCTCCTGCCAGTAGAGCGCACCCTCGCCATCGCCCACATTGCGGTGGATGATATAGCGCGCATACTCCACATCTGCCCACTCAAGGTCATCCTCCATGGCCTCGGCCTCGTCTACCAACGCGAGTGCCTCCTCCGCCCTGCCGTCATGCGCCACAAGCATCGCCTTGGCACACATGAAGTGTGGCTCGCCATACAAGAGAACATTCTCACACTCAAAGAGTTCCACATACTCTCGGCACATATCATAGTCGTCGAGGTATATCGACAAGTCAAGCAACTCATGCGCCACGGCACATACGAGGTTATTATCCTCCGCGCCCACGGCATAGTCCAGCACACGCTCCAAGGTCACCTTCGCCTCCTCCATCCTACGCAGCTGGATGAGCGTGCCACCGATGTCGTAGTCCAAAAACTGCACATGCTCCTCGAGGCCCAACTCGGCATAAATCTCGCGCGCCTCGACATAGGCATCGTAGGCGTTGAGATACAAGCACCCCTCACTATATATATTACCCTTAAGCCTCTGCACCGCGCCCTCGAGTTTGCGGTTAGCGTGCTTCGCAAGCGACTCCTCCGCCTCCGTAAGCGCAACGATGGCTTCAGCAAGCTCACCACCGTTGTATGCCACATTCGCATGCTGGAACATCGCCCTTGCGCGCTCATCGTGGTTATCGCTCTCCAGGTAGTAGCGCATCATCGCCTCGGTCAGCGTGTCCGCGTCTATGTCTATGTAGTTGTAGTAGCACGCCTCGCTATAGACCAACGCATAGCGCGCCCTGTGCTCCTCGGTGCGCAACGCCTCGCCATCCACGCCCTCCATCACACGCAACGCCTCCGCGGGGGCATCCTCCAAGAGTTGCTCCGCACGCTCCATGCTCCTCAGGGCCTCACGACTCGAGCACGCCACCATCAGCACCACGCTCGCCGCCAACCACAGATATGTCACGCTAAAGTGTTTCACGCCACTCATACTTTTCGTTTTACAAAGTTAATAAAATTTGCCGAGACCGCAAAACCACAAACGCCGTTCGCGCCCCGCTTTTGATATTGCAAAATTACTCCATGGCGCGCTATACACCAAATTTTCGGCGCTCGAATTTTTCCGCACTCGCCCTAAAAGCCCACTGATTTTCAGCGCGTTACAATGCGCTATTTTACAAGTTTTTCATAGTGCTGATTTTCAGCGTGTTACGGGCGTACGATAATATTATTTACAACACCACTGATTATCAACGCATTACCCACGCGCGTCAACCAATTCACTCCGACCCAGCGCTCACGACAACGCACCACAAACCGCAACAAGCGACAATCGCCCTTTGCAAAAAAAATTACATTCCAAGCAGAATTATTTAATTTTTTGTAGATAATTTCAAAAAAATTTTATTATCTTTGTGTATCAAAACTATCAATACGGTACTGACATGACCTCATTAGCGAAGTATTTCAATTTGGATGCCGAGGCAAACCTCAAGGGTATCAACCACAAGAATAACATCATAAAGCGAAATATCATCGCCTACATGGCTATCAATGGCGAGGCGACACTCTCGGAGCTCACGCGCGAATTACATATAAGTGTGCCCACCATGACCAAGCTCGTTCAGGAGCTTGTCGACGACAGAATCGTCAACGACCTCGGTAAGGTGGAGACCCCTGGTGGCCGCCGCCCCAATGTCTTCGGCTTGGCAAACTCGGCAATCTACTTCGCAGGCATAAACGTGGCACGCGACCACATCGCCTATGTCATCACCGACCTTCAGAACAACATCATCCTCGAGCATACGGACAACAGCTTCGAGCTTGTCGACCGTCCCCAGTGCCTCGAGCGCATATGTCAGAATATCGAGAACTTCATCGCCACATCGGGCATCGACAGGGAGAAGATTCTCGGCGTGGGCGTCTCCATCGTGGGTCGCGTGAACCCCGAGACGGGACGTTCGTACAAGTACTTCACATCGAGCGAGGAGTCGCTCACCGATATCATCTCCGCGCGCATAGGCATACGCGTGATGCTCGAGAACGACACTCGCGCACGCTGCTACGCCGAGTACACAACGGGCAAGGCCAAGAACGAGAGTAATGTCATCTACCTGCACATGGGTCGTGGCGTAGCCATCGGCATCGTCATCGACGGCAAGCTCTACTACGGCAAGAATGGCTTCGCGGGCGAGTTCGGCCATATCCCCTTCTTCGACAACGAGATTATCTGCGCCTGTGGCAAGAAGGGTTGCTTGGAGACCGAGGTATCGGGTATCGCGCTGGAAAACAAGATTGTAGACCTCATCGAGCGTGGCGTGAACACCCATCTGCGTGAGATGTACGACCGTGGCGAGAGCATCCACATCAACGACATCATCGCCGCAGCACGCAACGACGACAACCTCTCCATCGAGCTTATCGAGGAGGCGGGCGAGAAGGTGGGCAAGGCCGTTGCCTTCCTCATCAACACCTTCAACCCCGAGACCGTCATCGTGGGCGGTAACCTCGCCATGGCGGGCGAATACCTCATGCTCCCGCTGAAGTCGTCGACCAACAAGTACTCACTCAACCTTGTATATAAGGATACGAAGTTCCGCGTCTCGAAGATGAGCGACAGCGCAAATGCGTGGGGCGTGGCCATGCTTATCCGCAACAAGGTTATCGGCCTATAGCCCATAGTCTATGACAATCACCACCTCGCTACCCTCTTGCCGCCTGCGCGCCCTCGAGCCCCGCGACATAGAACTCATGTACCTCTGGGAGAACGACCCCGAGGTGTGGCGTGTTGGTGGCACCACAGCACCCCTATCCCTCGAGCGCCTCGCGCAGTTTGTCGAGGAGCAGAGCTATGACATCTACGCCACCAAGCAGATGCGCCTTATCATCGAGTGCGAAGGCATTGCCGTGGGCACTCTGGACATCGTCGACTTCGACCCCCAGCACCTCCGCTTCGGCATCGGCATCCTCATCTACGCCCCCGAGGCCCGTGGCAAGGGCTATGCACACGCCGCCATCGAGGCCATCAAGCGCTACGCCCGCGAGACCCTCGCGCTCAAGCAGATTTGGGCAAGCGTCGCGGAGGATAACAGAGCAAGCATCGCGCTATTTGAGGGGTGTGGTTTCGAGTTCTGTGGCCGCCGCAAGGCGTGGCTACGTCGCCATGATGGCTACACCGACCAACTTGAGTATCAGTGCATTTTATAACATCGTTCGCCCAGAATCAGGCGAATGAGCACAACACCAAACAACAAAAAAGGATGCCCCGAAGGACATCCTTTTTCTTATGCGAATTAGGCTAACTACCAATTAGCTATGTGACTCAGGCTTCTCACCGTGCTGATTAACACCGTCAACACCCTCCTCAACACCTACGAGATACAACCATACCCATGCGCCAAGACCTGGAACGAGGAGCAAGAGGTGGTGGAATGGACTGCGACCTGTGTCGTTGAAACGGCGTGTTGCGATAGCTGCCATTGGCACGAGAGCCCAAATAGCGACAATACCCCATGAGAGATAGGAAAGCGCACAAGTTACAAGCATGAATACCCAGAAGTCACGGCGTGTTGTGCGACCCTTGAAATTAGCAAAGTCGATGGTTACACACTTGAACCAGTACGACAACCAAAGCTTTAGATTCTCCATACTCTATAAATTTTTAGGTTAAATATTCACTCTGCAACAGCGTTGTTGTGCATCTGGAGTGGGGCGATACGTAGCCACATATAGAAACATCAACGACACAAATATACGAAAAAATCGCCAAATACACGTAATAAACATAGTAACTTCGAAATTTATTGTTTTGAAATTTGCATATTTAATGGAAAATGCTTAATTTTGTTTAACCACTATTAGAGGTGGATATAACCAAAATTACTAATTAAAACTTTAACACTATGTTCCCAAACAATTTCGGTAAGCAGCTTGTTGATGCTTTGTTGCATGTATTGATTACTATTGGTCGAGTATTCGTACTCCCTCTCAGCTTGTGGATTAAGTCAATATCTAAGCTTGTTGGTCAGAAGCAGGAGGCAGCTCTCGACATGAATAAGATCGACAGTCCATGGCCATTCTTCTCATGGGTTAAGCGTTGGATTATCGATTTCTTCTTCGATGCTCTCGCATTCGTTTCATATCCTCTTGGTGTTATAGCCGCATTCATTGCATTCTTCAGCGAATTGACCTTCTACAATGAATTTACGGATAAGAGAGAGTGGTATTTCGGCTTTGCTATTGGCTGTTTCTTTGGATGTATCGCAAGCGCTTACTTTGCACCATTATTCATTTCATACCTCCACGACTTGACAGTAATGTTGTTGCTTCCTATCAAGAAGATTATCGACTGGTTCAAGAAGCCCGCTCAGTACCTCGAGCTTAAGAACAAGGAGTAATAATCTATATTATATTCATACACAGAAGCGGCACAGTATCGTGCCGCTTTTTTTGTGCATAATATCTGCCTACCCTATGCCACCATCGAGGAAAAATTCGAGCCTCAAAAATTTGGACTACGCACAAACACGTTGTAACTTTGCAGTAGCGAAAGCACGAAACCTACTTAACATTATACTATTATGAAAGCGATTAAATACCTCCTTGTTTTAGCCGTCGTCGCTACTACAGCCGTGTCATGCCTATTGGATAAACCAGAGGTTGAATTCTCGGAGCGCAGGTTGGTAGTCCCCGCCGAGGGCGGTAGCTACACACTCACCATGTGGGCAACGGGCGTTGATAGCGTGACCGTATCCGAGGATAACGACTTCGAAGATTGGCAGCATGAAGTAGACTGGATTACTGATGTCGAGCTTATTAGAGAGTACACCGAGAGCGAGGATACACGAGCCCTTCTTTCGAGGAAGTCGGCAGTGCGCCTTACCGTATTGCCCAATAGCGATGGCACAAAGCGCGTTGCATACCTCAATGCGAGGTCGTTCGGAGCAACGGACCGCGTAAAGATTGTGCAGAATGCGAAGTAACCTACAGGGCCGTTAGTCACCCCACGGTATAACATACTCATTCTCGAAATCGGGATTGATGGCCACGCCACCCGTGCCAAAGGATGTTGTGAGCAGGCGACCCTCGATTATAGTCTCGCGGTTGCGCTTCAGGGGCACCACGATGCCCGACCACGAGCTAATCTCGTCGCCCACAACACCGCCACCCTCGGCGAACTCCACATCGCCATTATAGAGCGCAAAGTTGAGCATAACGTTCGACGCCTTGCCGTTCACAATCACATAATCGTAGAACAACTCGAACCTACCCTCTCGGTCTACACGCGCCTTGGAGACAAATGTACGCGTGGGCACGAAGTAGTTTGGTCGCTGCTCCTCGACGTTGTAACCCGCTGATACATACTGCACATAGCTCACCACGGCGGTTATATCCTCCAGCGCGGAGCTACTATTATTGAGGAAGTCATCCACATCCGTCGCCACACACTTCAGGCGACCCATGGGGCGCACAAGAGCCATATCCACCGTCACCTCGTTGCAACACATCTGACAGCACCAGTGCGAGAGGTCTACATCCCTTACACCACTAAAGGCATCCTTGTCGTTGTTATCCACCACGGGCACATCCGCATAGCGCACCTCGCAGAGGTCATCCGTGATGTAGTACCACGCCTCACGCACATCCGCCCGCACATAGTCGCACCACACAAGCACCCTATACTTCGCAGCATCTACATCGAACCTCGCCTCGACCTGCGGATTGGGCGCCTCGACATCGGAGTATAACACCCTACGCTCCACGAATTGCGACTGCACACCGCACACACGATACAAATCAACGACATAGCGCAGACACACGGGCTCGTTAAATCGCGTGTCGCGTGACTTTGCACCCTGCGCCTGAACGACATAGGTTGCACCCTCCTCGGCATCGCACTCCACGCTCATATAATACTCCGGGCGCTCCAGCTCCACCGAGCAACGCACGGCAAGCTCTACATCAACATGTCGCGGATATTCGTGAATCGTTCTCTCGCAACCCACAACAAGGAGCGACATTAGCGTAAATAGCAGATATTTAGCACTTCTTCTCATAACATCCTACCTCCTCACCTTTTTCATATCTATGCGATACGAGATATCCACACCCAAGCGCGTAGGGCCAAAGTAGTTGCGCCTCTCGGTGCGCAGATACTCACCATTACACCCACCACTGTAGACATCATACTCAACATCTACGTAACCCACGCCAATCGTAAACTCTATGCCCCACCTGCCCCGCTTATCCAACGGCATGGCATAGCCATAGCTTATGCCCACGCCACACAGAGCATGATTGGGGTCCTGATAGCGAAACCTGTCGTTGAGTTGCACATTGAAGCCCGCAATGGGGACATGGACACCCACGAAATGACCCCCGACCAGCGCCTCACCCCACCAGAAGCGCACCTCAGGCTCGATGCCGTAGACGCGTATCTTGCGGTCGGAGACGAAGTAGTCATAGGGCGAGTAGTGCCATATCATATCGAACGACAGGCGTGGCGCAATGCGGAACTCTACGCCAATGTTGGCTATGAGCATCGCTGTCTCCAGAGCGTTAGTCTTGATGTTCATGAGGGGCACGCGCGACTCCTCCACATGGGATAGAGCCTCCACACGCAGAGACGTGCGGAGGGCAGTCTGTGCCGAGAGTGGTGCGTGAGGCGTAACGATACATAGTAGCGTCGCCACAAGTAACGGTATGTGTTTTCGTGTTTTCATCACGCCACCACAATACAAAAAGAGTGCCCAACTTTCGCTGAGCACTCCCAAAATTATCTATCGTCGCTACTACAACGTCGACTTCGACTCTACGGCAACCTCACGGCTAACCTTCGATACGAGACCCTGAAGTACGTTGCCAGGACCTACCTCCGTGAACTCCGTAACGCCATCAGCAATCATGTTCTCGGCAATCTGTGTCCAACGCACGGGAGCAGTAAGCTGTGCGATGAGGTTTTTCTTAATAGCCTCTGCATCGGTGTATGGCTTAGCGTCAACATTCTGATATACAGGGCATGTAGGAGTCATGAACTCTGCCTCGGCAATCGCTGCTTCGAGCTCCTGACGCGCAGGCTCCATAAGTGGAGAGTGGAACGCACCACCCACGGGAAGACGCAACGCACGACGTGCACCCGCCTCCTTGAGCTTCACGCAAGCCTCATCTACGGCTGCATCAGCACCCGAGATAACGAGCTGACCTGGGCAGTTGTAGTTCGCCGCTACGACAGTACCCTCAACCGCTGCACATACATCCTCGATGGTCTTATCGTCCAAGCCGAGCACCGCCGCCATGCCACCAGGCTGCTGCTCGCAACACTTCTGCATAGCCATCGCGCGCTTCGACACGAGCTTCAAGCCATCCTCGAACGAGAGGGCACCCGCCACAACCAACGCCGAGAACTCACCCAACGAGTGACCTGCCACAGCATCGGGCTTAACGCCGAGCGCCTTAGCGAGAATCACCGAGTGGAGGAATACTGCGGGCTGTGTAACCTTCGTCTGCTTCAACTCCTCGGGAGTGCCAGCGAACATAATATCTGTAATGCGGAAACCGAGAATCTCGTTAGCCTTCTCAAAAAGTTCCTTTGCCTCGGGCACATTGTCGTAAATATCCTTGCCCATACCCACGGCCTGTGAACCCTGG
>JAZRAT010000118.1:0-22059 GCA_045634725.1 Alistipes sp.
CGCCATGATAGCAATCGTACGCTTATTCTTCGCCTCAGTCTCCTTTGCTTTTGCCATCTCCAGGTTATGGCGTTCCTCGACAAATTTGGTATCTTGTTGCATTATAGCCCAAGTGGTGCTATCGGATACGATCATATACTCTTTATATGCTCTCAAGGACTCTTCGTATCTTCCTAGATTCTCATATATCTCTGATTTTAGAGCCTTGTACTTTATCTCCTCCGATGCTTTTGTGCTATTTTTATATTGCTCGATTGCTTGCAGTGCCTCTTCATATAGACCTAATTTTTGATAAGCATTTGCCAATGAGAGCCAATCTATATTCTCCGCAGGAATAGTATTAAGGTACTCATCCACGGCATCTTTAAGTTCTGCATCGGTACCACATCCTTGGATGTATGTTATATATGATGAGTAGAAGGTACATAATGTAGGCAAACTCATTGATCCAATCAATAACTTACACTCATTTACATATGGTTCAGCTCCACTATAATCCTTTTTTAATGTATAGCAGTTTGCAATAAGCGAAATACATTCTATATAATAATTATTTAGGCCAGACTCCTTATATAATGGTGCTGCACATAGTAGATTCTCGATACAATTATCCCACTCGTACAATGAGTAATTCATCCTGAATTGAGCAAAACAGACTCTTGCTTTTGTCTTTGTATCTTCGGAGGCAGCACCCTCTGATAACGCAATTATAAAACACTCCATTGCTGAATCATTGTCTCCAGCATTCTGATATATGCGGCCTTGATAAAAATATGTACGCAATTTATCCGTTGCAGAGCCATTATCCTCGTAATAGTCAATAGCAGGTTGCAACACCTCAAAGTCAGTCTTGTCGATGTAGTTCTTATCCAACGCCATAGAGAGCAACAAGGCGTGTTTAGCTCGCTCCTCGTCGTTAGCCAACTCCTCATTGTCAATACCTTGCAGTACAACTAATGCGCTATCGGGTCTCTCTTCAATATATGACTCCACCTGCGCGAGTGTTTCCCAATGCTCAGAGTGCTTTGTGCAAGATGCGAGAGAGAGAAATACTATTAGTATGATGATATATCTTTTCATTGAATTATCTAATTTTTCGCAAAGTTAAGATAAATTAGGAGAAAATTGCAGGAATAATTCAAAACAAATCAATGTTTACCTACGATTACCTAAAGTGCCAATATAATTATGTACTAAATTAATCTTTAGTTTGCATGCAATAAAGAATGTAAACTATACTAAATTAACTTAAAAGGTTATTTTAGTGCGTTGCTATCACGAGTATATCCCCCTCAAAATATTGTGTCTATTTTTTCAATTCACCAATCATACATCTGGTCCTCCCCCCTATATATTAAATACTTACGCAGTGTAAACCGCCTCTCTAATTGTACACTGGGTGGGGCCCTTGACGGACATTGCGTTGTCTTGTTTTCTAGTTACAAGGCAAAATATTTTAGAAAAAAGTTTTATTAATCTTGTCTTTTTTACTTTGCTTCCTATATTTATTATAACGGGCAATAAAAATCCCCGTTTTACAAATATGAAACATAAAAGGAAATACAGAGAACTAGAAAAATTTATTCGCGAGAAAATTAGTTTAGCCAATAAGGGTAAAAGTAAATCATTTAGCCATAGACTGCATTTGTCTCAATCGTTAAAGAGGTACTGGGATTCGGTACCGTCAAAGCCTCAAGACCTGAGCATGCAAGAGCATAATACAGAAGAACCTGTGCGTAAAAATAATGATGTCAAACCTTCTAATACCAATGAACAATGAAAGACTCGGCAAAGTTGTTATTGATGAACTAAGGCTCTGTTTTAATGCAGAGCCAGAGTTCATAGAGGTATTATCCTCATTAGCTATTGGAGAGCGTGTGCACTTCAATAAATTATCGGTCATTCGTACCATTGGGCAGCATTTCAAACACTACTTCACATTATTTGATGAAGACAAGGAGAGTGTTGCAGTAATCTATTTTGGGCGTCATGGAGACAAGGACGACACACATCTATGGATTAAGATAGATAATCAAATTCTTTACAACCAACCCAATCTCAAATCTCTACTATTAGACATACTGGCGACATTCCCAGTCGATTTCAACAACATCACCAGGCTAGCCTTAGCCGTTGATAGCAAGAAGAACTATGTCACCACAATAAAAAGGATGTTTCGAGATGAGGACATCAAGACAATCATCAATGGTAAGGGTGTAAAAGATCGACGCAAGGTACTATGCGAAATAATGTATATCCACCAAGCGAGCTTAGAGCGGATGAAGAATCCATCTTTGACAATCTGCCAGGCTGAAGCTGTGAAAAATAAGGCTAAAGGAGTAGTCATTCAAGCCTACAACAAAAAAGCTGAACTTTGCAAGTCGCAAAAGGAGTACATATCAGAATACTATAACCATCCAAAGACATTGCATAGGTTAGAGGTAAGGCTCAACTACAACGAGATTAGAGACTACTACTCCAAAATAGGCAAGAAGCCATTTATTATGGACATCCTCGACACTACACTTCTTACCAATATATACTACTATCATCTGGGCAGTGTGTTGAGGTTTTCGCGTCGGCGGAAGCCTATCCCCTGGCAAGAGATATTGGGACTGTCAGCACAAGATAACAACATACCCTGATACTGCATATATTATTAGGTTATCTACCTAAAACAAAGAAAGATGAGTTAACAATATTATGCAAACAAAAAAAATGATATTAATTCAATAAAAAATATTCACTTTTTTCAAATAACCCTTGAAAAATTAAAGTTGAATCTTATACTATATAAAAATAATTATTTCTAAAATACTAAAGTTAAAATGAAGCAAATAAAGAATGTTCATCACGACATGAACGAAGAAATTAAGAAGTTGTACAACTCGCTAAGCACAAACAAGTATTGGTTTATTAATGAAGTATGTAATACTGAGGTAAACATTGATACTCAACAGATTACCATTAATAAAGAAAGACATTTTCGCAATGTACTAAACAAAGAGTTGATAATTCGTGTAGTGTTAAAGGATAAGTATGTTGACAAATGTAAGAATATCAACTGCCCTATAGAAATGACTAAGATATGTGATATATACACGTTTGTCCATTACTATATGTCATACCTTAAACCCAATGCCATTGATTGTGTTGTGTGTACATACGATGGGAGGGAGATTATATTCGGCAAAAATTTGCACGACACATTCAATGAAGAGTTATTCGAGGAATTGGAAATGGATAAGATGTTTGAATACATAAACTACATAAATAAGTCCAATGGCGGCATCCAATATAGTGTGTAACTAAAAACTGATAAAACAAATGGCAGCCACTTTAACGGTGACTGCCTAAATTTTATCTATTCTTAATTTCCTGCTCCAACTCAAACAACTCTTGTAATTTTCAATCTTGTGTTAAAGTGCTTAATTCAAATCTTTGGTTAAGATATTATCAATACGCTCCTGCTCTTGTTTGATGTATTCATACAATTTGTCTCGAACATTAACCTCAAACTTATATGTGGTAGAGGCAATAGTTAACACAAGTTCATTGAAGTAGTTCAAGTTATCTACATCCCTTACTGGCTGTGGCAAAATCTCAAGAAGATGACTCGTGTTATTATATGTGTGATCTTGACGTTTTAAGAAATCGCACAAGTTGCGGTAATGTCTGCGCTGATGGTCTTCTACAGAGATATAATATAGAGCTATCCATTGCAAGTTATTTAGTGTCGTTTTATATTCTTTGTATATGGTGTCGATATAACAAGCTAACTCATTTGCCTTATCGTCGTGTTTTCTAACAAATGAAAATTTAGCATTAGTAGTAGCAATGCGGTCGAATAATGATTTTATCATATCAAATGCTCCTCTGGGATTACTCCAGATAATGTTAGTTACCAAGATAATATCATTATAATTAAATGTATAACAATACTCCAGACTTGCCTCTCTAAATTGGCTCATCCAAAGACATTGCTGTTGATATTGCATGATATTAAGTTGCAGATGTCTGTTCGCCTCATTCTGTTTTTCGTTTTCAGTTCTATTACTATCGTTCTGCGTTTTATTATCATTTCGCTGAATGTATAGAATAATAAAAGCAACACCTGCACTAACCAATGCTCCTAAATAGCTACCCCAAAAGGATAGCCAATCAGTATTCTCTCCAACAATCGGAGAAAATGCTGGTACTAACAACAGAAAATTGATAACGATAGGTAATGCCAGTATGATTAGGACTGCCCACCAATATTTCTTAAACAACTTCATATTTTTGATTTACTTTATAGCGCCAGTAATTTCTGCTATAGCATTTCCAATAGATTTTTTATGTCTTTCTTTATTATAAGCCTCCAACTTTTCATCAAGAATTATCTCAATACTTTCTTTGAGTACCGTAAAATATTTCTTACACTCCTCCTCACTAAGTTCATGCACTCCCTTGCTTAAAATACTATAGATATTGTGATGCTCTACCAAAAAGTCTGGCAAGTAATCTGATAGCATTTGTATTCGCTCATTCATCCTCGCAGAGGTAAACTCCGCTTCGTTAAATTCTGGAATATTGGCCTTAGCAATATTTTTTGCCTCAAATACAAGGTGTTCAAAGATACGCCTTAAGTAGACAAACGAGCCAATGCCAACACCATTTGCCGCTAGACCGATAGCCTTTGTAAACTCACGTATTTTGTCTCTTGGTAGGACTTTGTCATATTGATGCACACGTCCAATATGAAAGTCTGCAACAGATGGATATTGACCAACCTTTGAAAGAGTTAATATATGGTTGTGTTCATAGTCATCCTCAGCATACTCCGCATGCACTAAATAATGTAGAAATGTATTATAACGCTTACATTTCAATATCACCTCATAAGTATCAAATTTTTCACTTTTACCTGACACACAATAGACTTCAAGAGAACCTCTTCCAAGAGGATTTTGTACCGTATTGTATGCACTACAATACATAGCAAAAGTGGATTCACATTGTTCAATAGGGTTATAACCATCTACCTCTCGTTTTCCGAAACTTCCAATCATTAGGAAGTTTATAACATCTTCACTATCCTCTCTTTTTACCTTTTTATACAAAGGCAAATCGAATAAAAATTCTTGTACGGTCATCGTTTAACACTCCATTTAATTTACTAATATTTAGCTTAGTAGTAGCTATGCCATTCATTTATCAACACAATCAGTAGAATTGGACACTGTCAATTTAGTTTTCTTTCAAGAACTGCTCAATCTCACTGCGACTATTGAACGTAAACATCTCTCCCTTGTGGAAAATGCAGCCTCGCATCTCGTTGTCTGCTGTCGATGCACTCTCACCCTTGAATAAGTCTCGCACCGAAACGCCAAGCTTATCTGCAATGGTCCTTAGGGTTGAGTACTGTGGATTGCGCTGCAAGGCGCGAGTAAGACTTTCAGGAGCGATATTCATCTTCTCAGCCAACTCATACATTTTCATTCCTCTTTCTTTGAGGATTTCCTTTACTCGCAACTCTTCGATGCCTGTTTTTTCAGCCATATATGATTTGATTTTTATAGTCAATGTACAAAGTTAATAAAAATACTTAAAAGATGTTAATAAATCAGAGAGGAATAAATAAAAATTGACCCGCACAATCAATTTATATGGATTTTATTTGAATATTATTGATATATATTGTACATTTGTATCATAAATGAGAAAGATGGCTGATGATATAATATCAAGAATTATGGAGATCGGTTCTGAACAATATCACTCCGCGCCATATAATGGCTTTGGACAGAAGTTACTGAGAACGGTTATGGTACATTTATCAAGAACAACTTCCGAAGCAAGTAAAAGGCATGGCAGATTAATGGTTGTGGCAAGCATTTAAAGAAATTAAATTAGTATAATAAAAAATCTTACAGATATGACAAAGGTTGTGATATATGCGCGAGTCTCAACACAGGGACAAGATTATGAGAGACAGATAATAGAGCTTCGTGACTACGCAAAGAAGATGAATTATGAGATTGTTGAGGAGTTTACCGAGAAAATAAGCGGGGCAAAACATATTGCTGAACGAGAAGCTTTAACTCAACTATTGGAGTTTGTTAAGGTGCATAAAGTGGACAAAGTGCTCGTATATGAGTGTAGTCGTCTTAGCCGTAGAGCGGCTGATTTCCTTGCTATAATTGAGATGTTAACCAATATGAAAGTCTCTGTATTTGTGTTGCAGAATGGTCTGGAGACGCTACTCCCGAATGGACAGGAAAACCCTCTTGCCAATATGGTACTTGGCATATTGGCTTATTTTAACAGTGCTGAGCGCTCAATTCTGCGTAGTAGAATGTCAAGCGGCTACAACCATTTTAGAAATAATGGAGGTAAGGTTGGCAGAAAGCAAGGTTACCGCAAAACAGAAGAGCAGATGCTTCAGGAGTACGCCAAAGAGATTCAACTACTAAAAAAAGGAATCTCACTCCGCAACATCCAGGCAATAACTGGGACATCACCGATGACTCTACAAAAAATCAAAAAGTTAATAAATTGACTTAATAATTAAAAAATAAAAATGTATATTTGCAGAAATTCAAAATAGAAGTCAAGTTAGGGGCTTCCACGCAAAAATAATTTAAGCGAGAAAATATCATGTAGTAAATGCTTAACGTTTTAGAGTCTTCGGACTTGGAGAAAATCTTAGCTAATACGCTAAAGAAGGAGATGGCCAAACTCCTTGAGGTGGCTAAAGAGTCACACAAAAAAGAGGTCTACACAAATAAGGAGATGCTTGAGCTATTGGATGTGCATCCAAAAACACTCAAGAAGTATCGTGACAACGGCTGGATAGGATTCACCCAGTATGACGACAAATTCTACTATTCATCAGCCGATTTGCAACACTTCCTGAACTACCGTCACGAGATTCCATTTGCCTACAAATAACTATCTATCTGTAGGCAAGAAATCAAACGACAACCTATTAATTACCTCATCATTGATGGTCGACTGTAGAAACTCTGCATAGACCTTCTCCGTAGTAGTAATTGATGAATGAGCCATCAAGCGGCTAATCATATGTAGTGTTATCTTGCGCTCAAGAGCTGCCACAGCAAAACTATGGCGTGCAACGTGCATAGTCAGATTGAAGGGCAATTCGAGCTTACGACCAACCTCTTTAAGCGAGGTCATCAATGTTTTATTTTTTGAGAGTATTACTCGACGCAGCTCCTTAGCATCACTCGTGTCAAATGCATCGTGCAGCAACCCGAAGACAAATCTTTTGGTTGCTGTTTTTTCATGCCATCTTTTAAGTATAGAGAGTGCTGCATCAGTCATAGGTATACGATTATATACATTACCCTTCACATAGTTCTTTAACAACTCGCGATGCTCCCAGTCAATATGCTTCCACTCCAATGTCACTATATCCGACACGCGAAGGCCACAGGCATGATATGAGAACAAGAACATATCTATGAAATCACGAGTACGAGGATACTTCAAAGTCCAGTAAATATCCACCAATTTCTGCATCTGTTCGTCGGTAAGATAGTGGACCTCCTCATCACCGACCTCATCCTTATACGCTTTATCCTTCAACTGAAAGTACAACTCCTTTATTGTGGTGTACAAGCGGAATGGTATCAGTTCATTGTTCGCAGCATACTCAATACCCTTGATAATAGGTGTTAGCTTCTTGTTAATTGTCTCCTTGTCATTGCCGCGCGACAAACAATAACTCTTATACCTCTCAATTATATCTACTGAGATCTCCGAAAGAAGCAACTCCTCAATATTAGCCACCTCCACCAGATAATTATGAAACTGAGAAATATAGTACTTGGCATTATCGTACGTTGCAAATGCTATCTGCTCAAGTTCGTATCTTTGTTGGTTACGGTCAGAGATATAGTCTATAAAGTAGATTTGCTTGGCATTCTGCTGGGATGGAGAATACTCTCCCTTCATCATCTTACGGACAATACTACCCGTGAGACGACCCTCGTACTCCATTATCTGCTTATCAATATCCTCCTTAATCTTGAATAGTTGATTGTTGAGGCGAGCAGATGCCTTATGCCTGGTTCGGACACACTGCTTCTTGGCATCCCAATCATTTTCTGATACTTTGATACCTGTGGCCATTTGTATCGGCTCGCTGTTCACAACATATTGCAAATATATAGATACCTCTGCATCTTTATCAGACTTCTTATACTTGAGTATAAACGAACCTGTTGGATATTTTGCCTTTACTCTTCCCATCTTTGCTTATAGTTACTACGATATTTTCAGGAGAATAGTGCAAATTTAGTAAGTTTTTAGAAAGTTTATTATGATTTAGCATACTTTTTTGCCTGAAAAGCAATAAAAAATGCGACCCGTAGGCCGCATTAGAAAGTTTTTAATTGTCGTATTTTGAGGCATTTAACGACAAAACACCATTAGTACTCCTCTTCGTTAAAGAAGAAGTCATCCTTTGAGGGGTAGTCGGGCCAGATGTCCTCGATAGACTCATAGATGTCGCCCTCGTCCTCAATCTCCTGAAGGTTCTCCAAGACCTCAAGGGGTGCGCCCGAACGTACTGCGTAGTCGATAAGCTCCTCCTTGGTTGCAGGCCATGGTGCATCCTCCAACTTCGATGCAAGCTCCAATGTCCAATACATAGTTTTATACCTTTTTTAAGTTAATATCTCCTGTCGTAAACGGCCATTAACGCCGATTTAGCGTGCAAATGTATAAAAAATTTTATATATGCAAGAGCATAGGTCTAAAATATTGGGAATTATCCACTTTAGACATACCGAAGCGAAGTGTCATTCTGAGTGTAACAAAGAATCTCCTCGAAGCCGGCAAAAGGCTGCTCACATAGAGCATAGCTAGCGAGGGGATGCTTCGCGTTGCTCAGCATGACAACACGGGCGTCATTACTAATTCCTAATTGCTCATTACTAATTATTATGGTATCCACAAGCGCTCCTCGACCTTCAGGCGCTCCGTAACAACGCGACCAAGCGTATAGAGGTAGTCCGAGAGGCGGTTTAGGTACTTAAGCGCTCGAACATCCACCTCTGTAACCTCCTGCGCACGCAGCGCGGCACGCTCAGCCCTACGGCACACAGTACGGCAGACATGGCACAACGACACGGCCTTATGGCCACCAGGGATGGTGAACTTCGTGATGGCGGGGATCTCACTCTGCATGGCGTCAATCATAGTCTCGAGGTCTGCGATGCGATCCTCGGCGATTGGGGCAACCTTACCCTCGCCACCCTTACCTACGGCAAAGAGTGCCGAGACGGTCATAAGTTGTGACTCAATGCGCTGAAGTGGCTCGGCGAAGGATGTCGTGCGCGCATCCTCAACGAGTGTATCCGTTAGGAGTGCCACGAAGGCCATAAGCTCATCCACGGTACCGTATGCCTCGACACGAAGGTCGCACTTCGAGACGCGCTCACCACCAATAAGCGAGGTAGTACCGCCGTCTCCGGTCTTTGTATATATCTTCATAATAGTCTATGCGTTAAGCGTTTACAATACGAACACTTGCTTAGGCAAGTGGTTATTGAACACAAGCAGGTATGCCCTATTATCCACGGTTGTCGAGGGGTGGCGCTCCACGATGCCACGGCACACCTCCCAGCGGTTAGCGTTGTTGTAGGGGTCGAGGATGCAGAGCGTCAACTTCTGCTCGCGGGCGTAGTCGGCGTATGCCTGCAGTTTGTCGAAGGTAGTATCGAGGGTGCAGACGATAAAGGCGCATTCCGCCATCCTATCAATGCTCCACGCTTCGTAACCGCAGTGTACGACGAGGTTTTGGAGCTGTATGCAACGACGCTCGGGCGTGCCATGCTCCTTGAGCGCCTCGTACAGATCGTGGCGTTCGGTGACAAGCTTGCTTTGCATAAACACCTTACGCACAAGGTCGTATACATATGGCGAGTGTACGCCATGGCCACGGAAGTGACGTGCGCGCTTAAGGCGCGATGATAGGTGTTTAAGGCCATAGAGCCTTGCTTTGAGTGTGCGTCCCGAACGTTTCATACTACACTATGTTTTACTTTTTGAGTTGTCCCGCAAGACGGCCCGTAGAGAAGGCTATCTGCATATTGTAGCCACCCGTATTGGCATCGAGGTCGAGCACCTCACCCGCGAAATACAAGCCCTTGACCTTGAGCGACTCCATGGTGTATTTGTTGACCTCGTCGCACGCCACGCCACCCGCAGTGACGATAGCAAACTGGAAGGGTGCATAATCCGAAATGGGGAAGGCCATGCCCTTCAAAATCTTCACAAGGCGCATCTTCTCGGCCTCCGAGAGTTTGCTGACATAGGTCTTGGAGTGGAAGTCTACCTCCTTAGCCAGAGGCACAACCAACTGCTTGGGAACAAGCTTGCGCAACAACTCCGAGAAGAACTCCGAGGGTTGCATCTCGGCAATCTCCCTATCGATACGCGCAAGGAGCGTCTCCTCATCCAATGCGGGCTTGAGGTCGACGATAATCTTCACGCGCTTCTCGTCGATGATGGCATCCACAGCGTCACGACTCATGCGCAGTGCCACGGCACCCTCGATGCCGCGCTCCGAAAAACCGAGCTCGCCAAACTCCTCCTGCACGAGTTCGTTGTCTACATATAGTTTCGCGCCTACGTTCTTGAGCAACAAGCCGTTGAGGTATTCGCGCTGGGGATGTGATGTCTGAAGAGGTGTGAGCGAGGGGCGCACGGGCTCGATGTTGTGGCCCACCGATGCGGCGAAGTCGTAGCCGTCACCCGTAGAGCCTGTCGAGGGGTAGCTCACGCCACCCGTAGCCACGATGACATGGTCACACTCCTCACGGCGCTCGAAGCCTCGCGAGTTGCGATAGCGTACGCCCGTAACCTTACCACCCATGGTCTCGATGGCCGTAACTTGGGTCTTGTAGACAATTTTGACACCCTTATCCTCGCAGAAGTCGACCAACGCATTGGCGATGTCCCACGCCTTGCCACTCTTGGGGAAGACGCGCTCGCCACGCTCGGTCTCGAGCTTAACGCCTATGCGCTCGAAGAACTTGATTGTTGCGCGGTTGTTGAACTCGGCAAAGGCCACCGAGAAGAAGTCGGCATTTGTACGCACCTTCTCGAGGAACTCCTCTGCGGGGCGTGCATTTGTGAGGTTGCAACGACCCTTACCCGTGATGCGAATCTTACGACCCGCCTTCTCCATCTTCTCCATAAGGAGCACCGAGCGACCGCTCATCGCGGCAGTACCCGCAGCCATGAGGCCTGCAGCACCCGCGCCTATAACTATAACATCGTATGCCATATAAATCAGTTTAATTAGGCAAAGATAGTAAAAAAAGTTGTGAATAAGAAATTCGCAATCGCTAATTTTACAATTTTCGTGTGGCCGATTCGGGGAACACCACGACCCATTTCTTGTCAGAAGGGGTTGCAGATGCGCCACTATCACAAGAAATAACGCAAATAACGCTACCCCCACCCCGCGTTATTGCGTTATTTCGTTATTTTGTGATTATCGGGGAGGGTACTCCGTCATTGCGAGGTTGATACTCAGCACCGTCATTGCGAGAGCCGTTAGGCTCGTGGCAATCTCTCGTTGTTCCCTCACAGAGGTAGATCCCCACGTCGCTCCGCTCCTCGGGATGACGTCTTGTCGTTATCACACTTATCACAAGAAATAACGCTAATAACGCACACCCCCACCCCCGTTATTTGCGTTATTGCGTTATTTGCGTTATAAAGTGTGATATCCTCACCACTATTTTGTGACGTCCTCACCACTATTTTCCAACCACGCGTCACTAATTTCGCTTTCGGTTTGCTTTCTTGGGCAAATATTATTATATTTGCGGGTTATTTGCACACAAGAGAAATAAAAAACAAAAATATGAGAAATTTCAAGCTATGGAACAACATCATGGGATGGGCGGTTTTCGCAGTGGCGACAATCTCCTACCTCATGACCATGGAGCCCACGACAAGCTTGTGGGACTGTAGCGAGTTTATCGCAACATCATATAAGCTCGAGGTGGGTCACCCCCCTGGAGCACCCCTCTACATGCTCCTTGCGCGTGTGGCATCGCTCTTCGCATCCACTCCCGAGGATGTCCCCGCGATGATTAACGGCATGAACTGCATAGCCTCGGGCCTCTGCATCATGTTCCTCTTTTGGACCATAACCCACCTCGTGCGTCGCATCGTGCACCGCGAGGGCGAGGAGATGCCCTTGGCAAAGAGCCTCCTTATCATAGGCTCGGGTGTCATCGGAGCAATGGCCTACGCCTACACCGACACCTTTTGGTTCTCGGCCGTCGAGGGTGAGGTGTACGCCCTGTCGTCGATGTTTACGGCGCTTGTTGTGTGGCTCATGCTCAAGTGGGAGGAGAATGCCGAAAGACCCACGGCGATGCGATGGATAGTGCTTATCGCCTACCTCATGGGTCTCTCTATCGGTGTCCACATCCTCAACCTGCTGACCATACCCGCGCTTGTGATGATATGGTTCTTCCGCCGCTACAAGATGACAGACCCCAAGCGCTACATCCTTATGATGCTCGCCGCTATTGTGGTGTCGTTCCTCATCCTTGGCGCTATAAACGGCATCATCATACCCTACACCGTGGCCCTCGGTGCTGCGGTGGACACCTTCGCGGTGAATAGGTTGGGTATGCCCGTAAATGCGGGTATGATACTCTTTGTCGTGGTGGTATTCGCTCTGCTTGCTGCGCTTGTGTGGTTCACGCATAGCCGCCGCTACCGCATCCTCAACGGCGTGGTTTTGGCCGTTACGGTCATCCTCATCGGCTTCGGCTCATACGCCGCAGTGGCGATTCGTGCCAATGCCAACCCACCGATGAACTCGAACAACCCCTCTAACCCTCACGCCTTGTTGAGCCTCCTAAACCGCGACCAGTATGGTAACCGACCCCTTGTGTATGGCCCCTACTACTCGGCAGTGCCCACGCCCATGGTAGTAGCCAACGACGACCCCACCTCGGATGACCAATACATCCCCACGGGCGAGTTCAAGGCCAAGGCTATGACGTGGCTCAACCCCGAGACGGGTAAGTACGAGGAGCGCGAGATATTCAACGACTACGTCTACCCCAGCGAGGCAAATGCCCTCTTCCCACGTATGTGGTGGCATAGCCGTGCCAAGCAGTATGAGGCGGA
Organism: Alistipes sp.; assembly: GCA_045634725.1. GTDB lineage: Bacteria > Bacteroidota > Bacteroidia > Bacteroidales > Rikenellaceae > Alistipes. Next base: position 13,171 of record JAZRAT010000118.1, read on the forward strand.
GTGGGTATCGATGGAGGATGGCCACCCCACAAAGCGCGTGAGCGACGATGCGGGTAACACATGGTATGAGCCCACAAAGGGTGAGGACATCGCCTACTTCCTCGACTACCAAATGGGCGACATGTTCGTGCGCTACTTCATGTGGAACTTCGTGGGTCGTCAGGACGACATACAACTCACCACAGACGCACAGAATGGCATCTACCTCCACGGCGGTTGGCTCTCGGGCATCGACTTCGTGGACAAGTACTTCACAGGCCCTACGGAGAACATCCCCGCGGAGCAACGCAACAACCCCTCACGCAACACATACTTCTTCTTGCCCCTCTTGCTCGGTTTGTTGGGCATCATCTATCAGATGTCGAGCGACTGGCGCAACTTCATCATCGTGGCATTGCTCTACGTCATGATGGGTATCGCCCTTGTCGTCTACTTCAACACCGCACCTGGTGAGCCCCGCGAGCGTGACTATGTCTATGCGGGAGCCTTCTACGCCTTTAGCATATGGATAGGTCTCGGCGCTGCGGCGATGGGACATATGCTCGGCTCGCTATTTAGCAAGTGGAACGCAAAGCATGTGGCACTCCCCACTGTGGGTGTCGCCGTGGGTCTGTTGCTCTCGTCGAGTGTCCCCGTTGTGCTGGCTACGGAGAACTGGCACGACCACGACCGCTCCAACCGCTACTATACGCGCGACCTCGGTCTAAACTACCTCAACACCGCACCCAAGAACGCCATACTTTTGAACTATGGCGATAACGACACCTTCCCCATCTGGTATTGTCAGGAGGTGGAGGGCGTGCGCCCCGATGTGCGCGTCATGAACACCTCATACCTCGGTGGCGAGTGGTATGTCGACGAGATGAAGCTCGCAGCAAACAAGGCCGAGGGTGTGCCCTTCACCATCCCCTCTACGAAGTATAGCTTCGTCAACGACTTTGTCATCGTGGCAGAGCCCATCGACCTACTCATGGGCGAGGGTAACACCACCCTGCGTGGCATGGTGCGCAACATCCTCAACACTAAGCAATACACCATCTACATGCCCGACACGGGTACGGAGGAGGCCGTGACATACGACTACCTCGAGAACCTATACTATCAGGCCTTGCAGATATTCAACGAGTACGACAGCGAGGAGTTCTACGCCTACCTTGCGGGCACACGCGAGGTTCCCGCAGAGAAGATGCAGGCCTTTGCCGAGTATCAGTTCGCACTGCTCATCCTCGAGGAGGTGGAGTACAACGAGGAGTTCCTCGACGATATGCGCACGATGGATGAGTACGAGCGCAAGTACCGCAAGCTGGCCGATGCCGACATCTACCTCAAGGATGCCATCCGCCTCTTAGTGCACGACGGAGCAAGCGTCGACCGCAATGCTAAGGCCGAGGAGCGTGCCCTGTTGCTCGTTGTCAACGACGGCGTCATGCGCATCGTGGAGAGCGACCGCGAGATAGCCCCCGAGGAGCGTGCCGAGGACTTCGAGATTATGGGTCGCATAAACCCCAAGGCCGACAGCTTCTTCGATGGCACAGCGTGCGACTACATCCTCGCAGCGAAGAACTACCGCATACCCGTAGATAAGGATGCCGCCATCGCCTCAGGCATCGTCTCGGAGGCAGAGCGTGAGCGCCTTCTCGACGAGATAAGCATCACCATCTCGGGCAGTTACCTTACGAAGGACTACCTCATGATGCTCGACCTCTTGGCGCACTTCGAGTGGCGACGCCCCTTGTGCTTCACCCAGCAGTACATCATGAAGGACTACGGCCTTATGAACTATGCGCGCTTCGACGGCTTCTGCTACACGCTTGTACCCATACGCACCGACGTGCGTGGCGGCAACGTGGGCTACATCAACCACGAGGCCCTCTACCCCATCTACATGGGCGAGGAGGTCGAGGGTAGCATCCACAAACCTTTGCAGTTTGGCAACATCGCCCAGGAGGGTGTCCTCTGCGACTACTTCACGCGCTACAACATCTCGGCAACACGCATCCGCGAGAACTTCTCACGCGTAGCCGCTGCCTACATCAACGATGGCAACCACGCTATGAGCGATGCCGTAGAGACCACAACTGATGGCGACGCTCTCGCCTCAGCAAACAAGGCAATGGAGTGCTTCAACAAGGCCGAGGCTCTGCTCAACCGTGGCCTCGAGGTGTTGCCCAACAAGCAGATAGAGTACACCTACGAGAACACCTACTGCTACGTCCAGTCCTACTACACGTTGGCCTCATCGCGCATGATGCTCGCCATCGACGAGTACTACCGCGCTATAGAGCTCCTCAACGAGATGCTCCATATGAGCGAGAAGCCCGACAACGCATACGACGACATCGAGTATCTGCACAACTCAGCCACAACCTACAACGAGCTACTCAGCACCGCACAGCACCGTGGCATCGACGCCGAGAACACACCTCTCTACGCCCTTGCCCTCGAGCATGGCGCAAATGCCGAGCGCCTCTATGTGGAGTATGACGAGACCTTCGTGCGTGGCGACAAGCTCGCCGCGGAGTATATCGCAGCGCGTGGCGAGTGGGCCAAGTACTACATGCAGTTCTGCAATCTCGAGAGCTTCTCCGTGGCCATCAACCGCGAGCTCAACATCGCAATGATGGACATCATAGATGTATTGAAGGATGCCTCAATGGTTGCAGGCAGCTACGAGTGGATTGCCAACCCCATGCCCGACGAGGCGATGGTGGCTAATCCCTTGCAGTTCGACGCCCTTGTCAAGAACTATGTCAAGGCTATCGACCGCGTTACGCCCAACTCGGAGCGCGACCCTAAGTTTGCACTCATGGAGGCACACATCTTCAACATCTACACCATCTACTACTACCTCGACCGCTCGCCACAACTCGGCTACGACGCCCCTGAGACGGCCTACCACCGCGACATGGTGCGCTATCTCAACCGTCCCGAGGTCAAGGCGACAATCAGAGCCTACGCCAACGAGTACGGCATGGAGGTCGTGGAGGTGATGTAAAAATTAGTAATGATGTCCTGTGTTGTCATCCTGAGCAACGCGAAGGATCTCCTCAGAGCCGACAAGCAACAACCCGCGTTGATAGAGCATAGCCAACGAGGGGATGCTTCGACTTCGCTCAGCATGACAGGCTTACAAAATAGAAATTAACAACAAAAAAACAGATACACAAATGGAAAAGATTACCCTGTACAATACGCTCACACGCCGCAAGGAGGTGTTCGAGCCTATCAACCCCGAGCACGTAGGCATGTATGTCTGCGGTCCTACTGTCTATGGCGACCCACACTTGGGTCATGCACGCCCCGCCGTTACGTTCGACCTTATGTTCCGCTACTTCGAGTCGCTGGGCTACAAGGTGCGCTACGTTCGTAACATCACCGACGTTGGCCACCTCGAGCAGGATGCCGACGAGGGCGAGGATAAGATTGCAAAGAAGGCACGCCTCGAGCAGCTTGAGCCCATGGAGATTGCACACTACTACACCGAGCGCTACCACGATGCTATGCGTGAGCTTGGTGTTAAGTCGCCCTCTATCGAGCCCCACGCCTCGGGACATATCATCGAGCAGATTGAGATGGTTAAGCGCATCCTCGAGGCGGGATATGCCTACGAGTCGAATGGCTCTATCTACTTCGATGTCGAGAAGTACAACAAGGACTACCACTATGGTCGCCTCTCGGGCCGTAACCTCGACGACATCGTCACCAACACTCGCGAGCTCGATGGTCAGAGCGACAAGCACCACTCCTACGACTTCGCCCTCTGGAAGAAGGCCGCACCCGAGCATATCATGCGCTGGCCCTCACCCTGGAGCGATGGCTTCCCCGGCTGGCACATGGAGTGTACAGCGATGAGCACAAAATACCTCGGCGAGCAGTTCGATATCCACGGTGGCGGCATGGACGTCATGTTCCCCCACCACGAGTGCGAGATTGCGCAGTCTACAGCGGCTATGGGCAAGGACTCGGCACGCTACTGGGTACACAACAACATGATTACCATCAACGGCCAGAAGATGGGTAAGTCGCTCGGCAACTTCATCACCTTGGAGCAGCTCTTCACAGGCTCACACCCCATCCTCGAGCAGGCATACTCGCCCATGACCATCCGCTTCTTCGTGCTTCAGGCGCACTACCGCTCTACGCTCGACTTCTCGAACGATGCACTTCAGGCTGCGGAGAAGGGTCTCGACCGCTTGATGAAGGCTGTGGAGGCACTCGGCAAGCTCAAGGCTGCGGATAAGTCTACAGCCGACGTTAAGGAGTTGGAGCGCCGTTGTGCTGAGGCTATGGCCGACGACCTTAACTCACCCATGGTTATCTCGGCACTCTTCGACTGGGTGCGCATCATCAACCAGGCTACCGAGGGCACACAGTCGTTCACCGCTGAGGACCTCGAGGCGTTGAAGGCTACCGTACACCGCTACGTGTTCGACATCCTCGGTTTGCGCAACGAGAAGGCTGCAGATGCTGGTGGCAAGGATATGGTATCGCCCCTTGTGGATATGCTCCTTACTATGCGTATGGAGGCCAAGGCTAACAAGGACTGGGCTACATCGGACAAGATTCGCGACAACCTCACCGCAATTGGCATCCGCGTTAAGGACCGCAAGGACGGCTTCGATTGGGAGATTGAGTAACATATGGTAAGCATAGACCAGATAAACGACCTTAAGGCGCGTGTGGCGAAGCTCTCGGCATCTATCGATGTCGAGCAGCGCCGCATAGACCTCCAGAACGAGCAGGAGCGCACCGAGGAGCCCAACTTCTGGGATAACCCCGACGAGGCACGCAAGCAACTCAAGAAGGTGGCAGACATCAAGGCCACCATCGACGACTACGAGGCTGCGGTGCGCACCGTAGACGACCTCGACCTCGTGCCCGACTTCGTGGCCGAGGGCGTACTCTCCGAAGCCGAGGCCGAGGCGCAGTATCTCTCTGCCGTGGAGCTCATCGAGAAGCTCGAGCTCAAGCAGATGCTCTCGGGCAAGGAGGACAAACTTGGCGCTATCATGGACATCAACGCTGGTGCGGGAGGCACGGAGGCCCTCGACTGGGCGCAGATGCTCATGCGCATGTACACACGTTGGGGTGAGGCACACGGCTACACCGTTAAGGTGGCGAACTATCAGGCTGGCGAGGAGGTGGGCGTAAAGTCGTGCACCCTGGAGTTCGAGGGCGAGTATGCCTACGGCTACCTACGCAGCGAGAGTGGTGTGCACCGCATGGTGCGCCTCTCGCCCTTCAATGCCAACAACAAGCGCCAGACAACCTTCGCCTCGGTGTTCATCTCGCCCGCCGTGGACGACACCATCGAGATTAACATCTCGCCCGCCGACATCGAGTGGGACACCTTCCGTTCGAGTGGCGCAGGAGGCCAGAATGTCAACAAGGTGGAGACCGCCGTACGCCTACGCTACCACGGCAAAGACCCCGACACGGGAGAGCCCGTAGAGTTCCTCATCGAGAACATGGAGACTCGCTCGCAGCTCAACAACCGCGAGAATGCTATGCGCATCCTGCGCTCGAAGCTCTATCAGCGCGAGTTGGACAAACGAATGGCGACACAGCAGGCACTCGAGGCTACGAAGAAGCGCATAGAGTGGGGCTCGCAGATACGCAGCTATGTCTTTGACGACCGCCGTGTCAAGGACCACCGCACGGGCTACCAGACCTCGAATGTCGACGCCGTGATGGATGGCGACTTGGATAACTTTATTAAGGAGTACCTACTACAATACTAATGCTACGAAGGCTACACATACTCTTGGCCACGCTTATGCTTTGTGCATGCAACAGCCACGCCGCCACACCCGACAATGGTAGTGTGGCAGAGCCGTCGCGCGAGGTTATCGTGGGAGCAGAGGATACCACCTCCTACATGCCCCTGCTGCGCGACAGGCGTGTTGCGGTATTGGCAAACCACACGGCTATGTACGACACCGACCGCCACATTGTCGACGTTATGCACGCCGAGGGTATCAACATCGTGGGCATCTTCGCCCCCGAGCATGGCTTCAGAGGTTCGGTAGAGGCGGGAGCAAAAGTTGACAACGGCACGGATAGCAAGACGGGTATCGCTATACTCTCGCTCTACAACGGCAACACCCAGCGCCCCTCGGATGATGTAATGCGCTCGTTCGATGTGCTGGTCGTGGATATGCAGGATGTGGGACTGAGGTTCTATACCTATTATATATCTATGCTCCGCATGGTGGATGCCTGTGCCGACTTCGGCTCGGAGGTAGTGGTGCTCGACAGGCCCAACCCCAATGGCCACTATGTCGACGGTCCCATCCTCGATATGCGCTACAAGTCGGGCGTGGGATGGCTTCCTATCCCCGTTGTGCATGGCATGACCATGGGTGAGATTGCTACGATGGCCATAGGCGAGGGGTGGGCAAAGCCCGCTAAGCTCACGGTCATCAAGTGTCAGAACTACGACCACACCACGCACTACGAACTACCCATTGCGCCATCGCCCAACCTGCCCACACAGCACTCCATATACCTCTACCCCACCACCTGCCTTTTTGAGGGCACGGTGCTAAGCATGGGACGAGGCACGGAGGCACCATTTGAGATATACGGCCACCCCGACCTCACGGGCTACGCCTTTAGCTTCACCCCCGCACCCAACGCCGGCTCTGCAAAGCCACCCCATATGGGTAAGCTCTGCTATGGGGAAGATTTGCGCACCCTCACAAACGAGGAGATATGGGCCGAGGGCATCGACCTATCGTACATCATCGAGGCCTACCACAACCTCTGCATAGAGGAAAAATTCTTCACGCCGATGTTCGAGAAGTTGATTGGCGTAGGCTATGTCCGCGAGATGATCATGGCGGGATGCAGTGCCGAGGAGATTGAGGCACGCTGGGCGGAGGATGTCGAGAAGTTCAAGACACAACGACGCAAATATTTGATATACAACGAATAAGTAAAATAAAACGATTTATACTATGGGATTTTTTGATCTATTCAAAAAGAAGAAAGTTGAGGAGCCTAAGGTTGACGCCGCTCCCGTAACCGAAGAGGAGAAGGCTGCCATCGCCCTCGAGGAGCAGAAGGCTGAGGAGGCACATGCCGAGGCCGAGCGCAAGGAGCTCGAGGCGGGCCTCGAGAAGACCAAGGAGGGCTTCTTCGGCAAGCTTAAGCGCGCCATCGCGGGTCGCACAACGGTTGATGCCGACGTGCTCGACGACCTCGAGGAGGTGCTCATCACTTCGGATGTGGGCGTGGATACCACCGTTAAGATTATCGAGCGCATCGAGGCTCGCGTAGCCCGCGACAAGTACCTCAACACCGAAGAGCTTCAGCACATCCTCCGCGACGAGATAGCACAGCTCATGGAGGAGTCGCACCGCTCTACCGAGGACTTCGGCATCGAGGTTAAGGAGGGTACACCCTTCGTGCTTATGGTAGTGGGTGTGAATGGCGCAGGAAAGACTACGACAATCGGAAAGCTCGCAGCACAGCTTACAAAGGCGGGCCGTAAGGTATACATCGGTGCTGCCGATACGTTCCGTGCCGCAGCCATCGACCAGCTTGCCGTGTGGGCAGAGCGCGCAGGAGCGACCATGGTACGCCAGGAGATGGGCTCCGACCCCGCATCTGTGGCATACGACACCCTACGCTCGGCCGTGGCGAACAATGCCGACGTGGTGCTCATCGACACCGCAGGTCGCTTGCACAACAAGGTGGGTCTAATGAAGGAGCTCACCAAGATTCGCAACGTGATGTCTAAGGTCATCCCCGATGCTCCCCACGACGTTATGCTCGTGTTGGATGGCTCAACAGGTCAGAACGCCTTTGAGCAGGCTAAGCAGTTCACCGAGGCGACACAGGTCACATCGCTTACCATCACCAAGCTCGACGGCACAGCCAAGGGTGGCGTGGTCATCGGCATCAGCGATAAGTTCCACATCCCCGTGCGCTATATCGGCATTGGTGAGGGCATCGACCAGCTTAAGATGTTCGACCGCAAGGAGTTTGTACGCGCCATGTTTGGTGACGCTAAATAGGAGATAGTAACATGAAGAAAATCAACATCATAACCCTCGGATGTTCAAAGAACACCGTTGACTCGGAGCACCTCGCAGCACAGCTCGCCGAGTATGGCTATAGCATCGTCTTCGATAGCGACCGCACGGATGCCGACGTGGTGGTAATCAACACTTGTGGCTTCATTGGCGACGCCAAGCAGGAGTCTATCGACACCATCCTCCGCGCCGCAGAGCTCAAGACTGCGGGCAAGATTGAGGAGCTCTTCGTCGTGGGTTGCCTCTCGCAGCGCTATGCCGACGAGCTACGCCCCGAACTCCCCGAAGTGGATGACTTCTTTGGCGTAAACGACTGGGCAGGCATCGTGGAGCGCCTCGGTGCGAAGTATCGCAACGAGAACGAGACCAAGCGCGAGCTCTCGACACCCTCGCACTACGCCTACCTCAAGATTTCGGAGGGTTGCAACTGGATGTGTGGCTACTGCGCCATACCGCTCATCCGTGGCCGCCACAAGTCGGTACCCATGGAGGCACTCATCGCCGAGGCCGAGGCCCTCGTAGCGAAGGGCGTACGCGAGATTATGGTCATCGCACAGGATACTACCTACTACGGTGTCGACATCTACGGCGAGCGCAAGCTTGGCGAGTTGCTGGAGCGCCTCTGCGCCATCGAGAAGTTGGAGTGGATACGTCTGCACTACGCCTACCCCACCGACTTCCCCGACGAGGTTATCGAGGTCATGGCACCCCAGAAGAAGATTTGTCGCTACCTCGACATCCCCTTCCAGCACATCTCAGACAACCAGCTTTCGGCAATGAAACGCCGCCACACTAAGGCCGATGCACTGCGCCTTGTGGAGAAGCTCCGCGCCTCGATTCCCGACATCGC
>JAZRAT010000119.1:0-22609 GCA_045634725.1 Alistipes sp.
CACGACTGGAAGGGTTGGTGGTATGGCGACCGTCAGTTCGTAGAGGAGGGCACGGAGGGTGCTTCGGGCGGCTACCTCACAAAGGAGGAGGCTCGCGAGTTGGTAGCCTATGCTGCCGACCGCTACATAACCATCATCCCCGAGATAGAGATGCCTGGCCACTCCGACGAGGTCTTGGCGGCATATCCCGAGTTGAAATGTACGCACGCTCCAGAGCGTCAGGGCGACCTCTGCATCGGTAAGGAGGCGACCTTCGAGATGATGCAGGCGATACTCGACGAGGTTATCGAGATATTCCCCTCGGAGTATATCCACATCGGTGGCGACGAGGCGGGCAAGGGTGACTGGAAGCTGTGTGAGGATTGCCAGCGCCGCATGCGCGAGGAGGGCTTGGAGAGTGTCGACGAGTTGCAGAGCTACATGATACACCGCATCGAGGAGTATCTCAATGCGCGTGGCCGCCAGATTATCGGCTGGGATGAGATTTTGGAGGGTGGCCTTGCCCCCAACGCTACGGTTATGTCGTGGCGTGGCGAGGAGGGTGGCCTTATGGCTGCCGAGGCGGGACATAAGGTCGTTATGTCGCCCCACGGCTACTGCTATATCGATGCGCCACAGGATGCCCCCTACTCACAGCCCGAGAGCATCGGTGGCTACCTACCCTTGGAGAAGGTCTATTCTTATGACCCCGCACCTGCAACGATGTCGAAGGATGTGAGTAAGTATATCCTTGGTGTTCAGGCAAATCTGTGGGCAGAGTTTATTGTCGAGGATTGGCACTATGAGCATATGTTATGGCCCCGCGCTATCGCTATTGCAGAGATTGGTTGGTCATGGCCATTCAACAAGGATTTTGCCGACTTCCGCCGTCGCGCGGTGGACATCGTCGACCGCATGATTGAGGAGGGCTACACCCCCTTTGACCTTAAGAACGAGATTGGCAACCGCCCCGAGTCGAAGGAGGATGTCAAGCACTTGGCATTGGGTAAGAGTGTCACTTACCTCGAGCCCTCGCGCTACTATGCTCCGAAGTATGCTGCGGCGTGGGATGCAACGCTAACGGATGGTAAGCGTGGCACATGGACCTATGCCGATGAGCGCTGGCAGGGCTTCTTGGGCCGTGGTGGCGTGGATGTCATCATCGACCTTGAGAAGGTTCAAAAGATTCATAGCATCAGTGCCGACTTTATGCAGATATGCGGCCCTGGCGTCTTTATGCCCTGCTTGGTGGAGATTGCCATATCCGAGGATGGCGAAAACTACACCAAGATTGCCGACATTGAGCACGAGGTTGTGGTGGATGAGTTGCCCTCGTTCAAGAGCTTCGGTTGGGAGGGTTGTGCCAAGGCGCGCTACATACGCTACAAGGCTCATCGCAGTAAATTCTCTGGCTTCCTGTTTGTAGATGAGATAGTTGTGCGATAGACGATGACCGACGGTAAGGAGCATATCGAGGCCATGACCCCCGAGGAGGTCCTCAAAAAGTGGTGGGGTTATGAGGCCTTTCGACCCAAGCAGCGCGAGATTATAGATGCGGTGCTTGCGGGTCGTGACACCCTTGCCCTAATGCCTACGGGAGGTGGTAAGTCGCTGACATATCAGGTGCCCGCACTTATGAGCGAGGGCATAGCGATTGTCGTAACGCCACTTATCGCACTTATGAAGGACCAGGTCGACAGACTTCGTAAGTTGGGCATCCCCGCCGTTGCGGTGCACTCAGGCATGGACTCGCGCAAGATAGAGATTGCGCTCGACAACTGCACCTATGGCGATGTCAAACTCCTCTATATCGCTCCCGAGCGTCTCGCTACGGAGGCCTTTCGTGTGCGTCTGCGTAGCATGAATGTGAGCATCATCGCGGTGGATGAGGCGCACTGCATCTCGCAGTGGGGCTACGACTTCCGCCCCTCATATCTTCGCATCGCCGAGTTAAGGGAGTATCAGCCCAAGGCTACGGTATTGGCGCTTACGGCCTCGGCAACCGACATCGTGTCGACCGATATTATGCACCACCTCGGGTTTAAGACCCACAATATAATCCGCACAAGTTTTGCGCGCCCCAACCTCTCCTATGTCGTTCGTAATGTGGAGGATAAGTTGGAGCACACGCTACGCATCGTTCGCAATGTCGAGGGCTCGGGTATCATCTATGTCCGCACTCGCGAGGGGTGTGAGCAGTTGTGTGAGCAGCTGCGTGCCGAGGGTGAGAGCGCGAACTTCTACCATGCGGGACTACCCTCCATGGAGCGTTCATTGCGTCAGGATGATTGGGTGGCGGGCAAGGTGCGCATCATGGTCGCTACCAACGCCTTCGGCATGGGTATCGACAAGGCCGATGTGCGCTTTGTGGTGCACTACGCAATGTGCGACTCTTTGGAGGCATACTACCAGGAGGCGGGTCGTGCGGGCCGTGATGGTGTGCGTAGTTACGCCGTTTTGCTCACCTCGAACGACGATGCCGACCGCATCGTGCGCCTATTCAAGGCGGAGTTCCCGCCGTTGGCCGATATTAAGCGTGTCTACGAACTCGTTATGAACCATCTGCAAATCGCAATTGGTGATGGCGAGGGAGGCTCGTTTCCCTTTAACATATACGAATTTTGTCACAATGCGCGCCTCTCGGTAAATGCTGTTGTCGGTGCGCTCAAAATATTGGAGCAGAACAACTTAATCACGCTTGTCGATGAGCAGGATAACCCCGCAAAGTTGATGTTCACTTGCAGCCGCGATGCGCTCTACAAAATCAATGCCGGAGGCAACGATATGGACCTTGTGCTACGCTCCATACTCCGCCTCTACAATGGCGTCTTTACCCACTTCCGCTCCATTGACGAGTTGCAGATTGCCGCATTCTCGGGTCTCAGTGCCGAGCGTGTCCACGAGATGTTGCGCATGCTTTGGCGTATGCACGTCATACGCTACATTCCCGCGTCGCGCACCCCGATGATATATCTCGACACGGAGCGACTGCCCATTGCCGATGTATTTATCGCCCCCGAGACCTACCGCCACCGCTACGATATGACCGTGGCGCGCTTCGACGGCATGCTCAAATACTCTACCACAGAGAATGAGTGTCGCAGTGTCATCATCCAGAACTACTTCGGCGACAAGGAGGCTGCGCCGTGTGGTGTGTGCGATGTCTGTCTGCGTGCCAAGCGCATGGCGAGGGATGGTGGCGACGACTGCGAGCGCAGGGTTGTGGAGGTGCTCTCGTGCCGTGAGATGGACATCAAAGCTTTGGTTACGGAGCTTGGTGCGGATGGTGAGCGCGTGGTCGAAATTGTGGACAAATTGGTGCGTGATGGCAAAATTTTGCTCTCCGAGCGTGGCAAACTAAAAATTATTCAGTAACTTTGCACGTTAATTTTACAAATTAAACCCAGCAAATGGCATTCTTGGAGACCATAGATAACGATACGGTGGCGGCACTTCCAGCTGCGCACTTCCCTGGTCGCATAGTTGTGGTCGACAAGGATAGCGACATTGGCGTGGCGTGCGAGGATTTGCGCCGACACAAGATGATCGGTTTCGACACCGAGACTCGCCCCTCATTCCGTGCTGGCGTGAGCTACAAAGTATCGCTCTTGCAGCTCTCTACTCCCGACACATGCTACCTCTTCCGCCTCTCGCGCATACGCCTCGACAACCGCATTTTGAAGGTGTTGGGCTCGCACGAGATTATTAAGGTGGGTGCCGACATCATGGGCGACATACGCTCGTTGCACGCTCTGCGCGACTTCAAGGCCGATGGCTTTGTGGACTTGCAACACGAGGCAATACGCTGGGGTATACAGGAGAAGAGCCTGCGTAAGCTCTCGGCGATAGTCTTGGGTGAGCGCGTGTCGAAGGCACAGCGCTTGAGCAACTGGGATGCCGAGCAGTTGACCCTACAACAGCAGGAGTATGCTGCAACCGATGCGTGGGTATGTCCCCGCATCTTGAACCACCTTATGGCCATGGAGCCAAAGAGCGAGCCACCACACATCATCTCATGTCGTGGTGTTGTGGAGACGCTCAATGCCCCCACAAAGCGCCCCCGCAAGCGCCCACACCGCCATAGAGAGACTTCGGAAAATAAAAACTAAGATATATGAGCAGTAAGCAGACATTGAGTATCGTACACCTACGCCGTGGTAAGGAGGAGTCGTTGGAGCGTCGCCACCCATGGGTATTCTCTGGCGCTATAGAGCGCATCAGTGAGGGCATAGCACCTTTGCAGGAGGGCGACATCGTGGATGTGGTAACCAAGGCGGGTGAGTTCATCGCGCGTGGCCACTACCAGATTGGCTCTATCGCCGTGCGTGTGCTCACGTTCGAGCGCGAGGAGATAGACAACGCATGGTGGCAGAAGCGCATCGCTTCGGCAAAGAGCCTGCGCGAGGCGTTGGGCATAGCCCACAATGCGGAGACTACATGCTACCGCCTTGTGCATGGCGAGGGCGACTTGTTGCCAGGCTTGGTTGTGGATGTCTACGAGCGCACCGCCGTTGTGCAGTGCCACTCTGTGGGTATGTATCGCTCACGCATGGAGATTGCCGAGGCTATCCGCGCAGTCTATGGCCAGGAGATTGAGGCTATCTACGACAAGAGCTCGCAGACGCTCCCCTTCAAGGCCGACCTCGGAGCTATCGACGGCTACTTGTGGGGCAGGGCTTCGGAGCGCGACAACGTAGTGTTGGAGAATGGTCTTAAGTTCAAGGTCAACTGGGAGGAGGGCCAGAAGACAGGCTTCTTCATCGACCAGCGCGAGAACCGCGACCTTGTGCGTCAGTATTCGCGTGGCCGTAAGGTGCTCAACACCTTCTGCTATACGGGTGGCTTCTCTGTCGCAGCGCTCGCAGGTGGCGCACGCGAGGTTGTGAGCATCGACCTCTCGGAGCGTGCCGTGAAGTTGGCAGATGAGAATGTACGCCTGAACTTTGGCGACGACGCACCACACGAGGCTATCGCTTGCAACGCTGTGGAGTACCTCAAGGATATCGATGACAGCTACGACCTCATCATCCTCGACCCTCCCGCATTTGCCAAGCACCACAAAGTGTTGGGTAATGCGCTTCAGGGCTACAAGAAGATTAATGCCCGCGCTATGGAGAAGATACGCCCCGGTGGCATCCTCTTCACCTTCTCATGCTCACAGGCCGTTAGCCGTGACCTGTTCCGCACCACAATCTTCACTTCGGCAGCCATTGCCAAGCGTAAGGTGCGCATCATAGGCCAGCTCACACAGCCCGCCGACCACCCCATCAACATCTATCATCCCGAGGGTGAGTACTTGAAGGGCTTGGTTGTCTATGTGGAGTAACGGGATGTAATCGATTGAATACTATGTAAATGAAGATATGAAACGTCTATTTATTATGTTATTTACTGCTGCGGCCATGGTTGGTTGCGCAGATAAGGGTTCGCAGATTGTAATCAGCGACCAGAATCCCGAGAACGAGGCCTACAACATCAGTGGCGAGTTGGCATACAAGGCTATCGAGGCTCAGAATTACGAGGAGTTTAAGAGTGCTCGTGTGGAGCTTGAGAGATATGAGGAGGCCTTTCGCGATCAGATTGGTGGCGAGGCTTATCTGCTATACCTCGAGGAGTGTAACGCTATTTTGAGTGAGTTGTAAAAGATTAAGAGTATGAAGACAAATACAAAGAACAACCTTATTGTAGTGGGCATTGGCGCGCTCTTTCTTGTGGGCGTTTTCGCAATATCATACCTCCACGAGCCCAAACTTCACATCACCACTCCTGAGCGAGATGCGCAGAAGCTTAGCCTTAAGGCCGAGATCATCCGCACCGAGTCTGACTTGCGTGAGCTCGAGAAGTTGGCCTATGAGTATGAGATGGCATACCGCCACAGCTATAATGGCGCAAAGGCTATGTACTTCAAGAGCCTCTATGAGCCTATCCTGGTAGAGGCGGGCGACCGTCGTGATGCTATCCGTGCCGAGGAGGACCGCCTTGCTGAGGCACAGCGCGAGTTCAACCAGCGCCTCAACGACATCGATGTAGCATGGCGCATGGAGCTTGGCTCGGATGAGGATGTGCTACAGATGATTAAGAGTAACGAGGATTCGGTTATCTCGTTTGTTGATGAGATAGCAACTCTTCAGGCGCGTAAGCTACAGCTCGCTGAGGATGCTTGGAGTGGCCCCAACGGTACGCTCGACCAGAAGTGCCTCGATGAGATTGGTGTGGTAGACGGGCAGATTGTAGAGCTTGAGGCGCAGATCGAGGCGCAGAATCACGCTATCGAGCAGATTAAGCTCGCATACCGCTTACAGCGTGGCGTGGAGTTCTCTGCACCTGTGGAGGAGGCAGTTGATGCTGAGTGCGAGGAGTCGGTTGACGAGCTTTAGCAATGCTTACCCGACTCAAGCTATATACAACATTGGTCAGTTTTGCGGTGCTCGCCTCGTGTGGTGGCACTGCGGAGCGTAAGTCTGCAAAAGAGAACATAACAGCAGAGCATGAGGTGGAGGTGAACTACGACTCACTGCTTGTAGTTATGGATGCGCGCTATAATGCCTTGTGCGAGGAGCGTAGGGTGGCTCTCGACGAGCGTGACACGATGCACCGCCGAGCGCTTCTCGAGGCTAATGACAGGGCGTGTGCAGAGTTTCAGGACTCGCTGACGTGGCTCTTGCAGATGAAACGATAAAGAATAAGTGGTTGTCCCATGGGGCAACCACTTACTTTTTTATATGCTTAAAGCCGTTACTCTGTAACCTTCGTCTCCACCATTTCGAAGGGGATTACCTCCTCGGACTCTGACCCCGTAGCGCTCTCCTCGGCCATCTCTGCCGCAGCGCTACATGTGGGGCATATATAGGGTACGACCTCCTCGTTGTTGGGCTCCACGACAATGAAGATATACTTCAGGATGAAGAGCGCAGCAAGGATGTACATCGTAATCGAAATCTTCTTGAACTTGCCGCAACACATGTTGAGCAAGACGTAGCATATCATACCCATAAGAATACCATCCGAGATTGAGTACGACAGGGGCATAAGGATGATGCATACGAATGCGGGTATAGATTCGGTGTAGTCGCTGAAGTCGATGTTGCGAATAGGCTCGAGCATCAACAATCCCACAATGATAAGCACGGGAGCGGTTGCTGCCGCGGGGATAGAGAGGAAGAGGGGCGAGAAGAAGAGTGCCACAACAAAGCAACAACCCACAACGAAGGCTGTGAGACCCGTGCGGCCACCCTGTGCCACGCCCGCAGCACTCTCGACATATGTCGTAGTGGTAGATGTGCCGAGCATAGCACCCACGGTAGTGGCGATGGAGTCTGCCATAAATGCCTGGTTGAGGCGCTCGATGCGACCATCTTTGTTTACCATGCCAGCGCGCTGACATACGCCGATAAGCGTGCCCACGGTGTCGAACATATCTATAAACAGGAAGGTAAATACAACCACCAATATATCAAGTGTGAAGATGTTGTCCCACTGGAACTTGCAGAATATGGGCTCGATAGATGAGGGTGCCGATGTCACGCCCTGAAACTCGGTGATGCCCATGGGTATGCCGATAACCATGGTGATAAGCACGCCAAAGAGCATTGCGCCATGCACCTTCTTAATATACAGGAAACCTGTGATAAGCAGACCAATAATGCCGAGCAATGCCGAGCCGCTTGTCACATCGCCAAGTGTCACGAGCGTAGCCTCGTTGCTTGCGATGATGCCTGCCGACTGCAAGCCGATGAAGGCGATAAAGAGGCCGATGCCCGCACCTATGGCGTAGCGTAGATTCGCGGGTATGCAGTTAACAATCGCCTCGCGCACATTGGTCAAGGTCAATATTATAAATAGTATACCCTCAAGGAATACCGCTGTTAGGGCAAATGGCCAGTCGTAGCCCATGCCGAGACATACGGTATAGACGAAGAAGGCGTTGAGGCCCATGCCTGGTGCAAGACCGAAGGGGAGCTTGCCGTATATCGCCATTGCCACACAACCGACAATCGCGGCGAGGGCTGTAGAGGTGAAGACTGCACCCTCGGGCATGTTTATCTCTTTGAAGATGCTTGGGTTAACGGCGAGGATGTATGACATGGTAAGGAATATGGTGATACCTGCCATAATCTCGGTGCGTAGGCTGTGCTTCTGTGAGTCAAAGCCAAAAAGTCTCTTAAGCATAATGCTATTTTATCGTTGGGTTAAAAGTTTGATGCCCCAAAGGTAGCAATTATTTGTAACTAAACAAAATGGAGATGCCCAAGCGGACATCCCCATAGTTTCAAGCAAGGACAAATTCTACTCCTCGACCTCAGCCACTGCATCGTGGTGGTGGTCATGGTCGTGCTCGTCGTCGTGGGTCACGATTACGCCATACTCATTGGGGTTGGTGAGCAACACGCCATTGTACTCGCCAGTGAGCGTGCGTAGGAAGGCTACGATAGACTCGGTCTCCTCGGCCTCAAGTTCAACATCGCACTGGTAGAGTGCCATGTCGCGCACGGCCTCATCCATCGTCAGGCGTGTGCCATCGTGGTAGTAGGGCCATGTGAGCTCGATGTTGCGCAAGCCTGGCACCTTAAAGCGGTGGCGGTCACGCTCCTCCTGAGTCTGCTTGTAACGGCCGTTATCCTCTTCGGTAAGCTCCATGCCGCGAGCATCGAAGTAGTGGTTACGCAAGCCCATAAGCTCGTATGATTGACCACCAAGGTTGGGACCTACGTGGCAAGTTGCGCAGTTGTACTCCTTGAAGAGCTCATAACCCTTAAGCTCCTCGGCAGTGATAGCCTCCTTGTCGCCAAGCAACCACTTGTCGAAGCGCGAGTTGGGCGTTGTGAGCGTGCGCTCAAACTCCTCGATAGCATCGGTGATTGTGGCCTCGCTGATGCCCTCACCTGGGTAGAGTGCTCTAAACTTCGCTACATATGCGCCATCGGCTGAGAGCTTTGCTACAATCTCGTCGAAAGATGTAGAGGCCATCTCCACGGGGTTGAGAGGAGGACCTGCAGCCTGCTCTGCGAGGGTCTTGGCGCGACCATCCCAGAACTGAACAAAATTATATACAGCATTGTATACCGTTGGGGCATTCACGCCACCCAAGCGGTCCTCAACGCCATGCGAGTACTGGTGGTTATCTACGCCACCAATGTCGAGGCCGTGGCACGATGCACACGATACGGTGTTATCCACCGAGAGGCGTGTGTCGTGGTAGAGTGCGAAGCCGAGCTCGGCCTTTGCCTCGTTGATGTCTGTGGGAGGTACGATGGGACGTACGGGCTCACCAGCACGCTCACCCACAAGACCAT
Organism: Alistipes sp.; assembly: GCA_045634725.1. GTDB lineage: Bacteria > Bacteroidota > Bacteroidia > Bacteroidales > Rikenellaceae > Alistipes. The sequence continues at coordinate 9,273 of JAZRAT010000119.1, forward strand.
CGTTGTAGTAGGCTGTGCGATAGGTTGTCGCCCAGTCGGTTACGATGTCGCTCTTGGCATCGGTAGACTGGCTACCCCAGTGTACGAGGTAGTACTTCGCAGCGGGCATACGGCCATCTGCAATCACCTTCTCCACCTTCGCTACATCAACAGGGTTGGGTGTCTCGCCACTCTTAAGGGCATTTGCCAGGGGCTCGATGTCGAAAGCGCGGTAGCCCTCCTCGATATCCGCGGTCACCATCTTGCCAACAAGGGGCACGTCGGCATAGAAGGGCAACTCGGCATTTGCGCTGTGGCAGTCGATACAACCGCCCTTGTCCAAAATCTCCGCTACGCGAGCCTCGGGTGCAAGCTCCTCAGCGGGAGGACGTACGGTTACTCGATAGACGACGAACGCTACCACAACGATAGCGAGCAACGCTATGAGAAAAAGTTGACTCTTTTTTAGGTTTTTCATAGGCTTATGTATTAGGTTGTTAGTGAATTCTATTGGTTGTATGTGTGCACGCTTGCCTCGGCCGAGGGCAGGTAGTTTACGCCCCACCAGCACATCTGCAATGCCATAAATGCCACGACTATTATAATATAGTATATGCGTTTTTGTCGCGCTGAGGTGTAGGTCGAGGGTCGTAGTGCAAGGTGTATGGCTACGAGGTAAAGGCCCCATGTCACCGCTGCCCATGCCTCCTTGGCATCCCAGCTCCAGTACGCACCCCACGCATCCTTTGCCCATATTGCTCCCGTGAGCATGCCTATGGTCACGAAGGCCACACCGCCGTAGATTAGTCGCTCTATCGCCTCGTCGAACTTGTCACTGCGTGTAGCGAGAGCCCCGATGGCGAGTATCGTTGCGCAACCCAACAGCGCGTAGGAGAACATATATACCGAGACGTGTGGTATGAACCAGATGCTCTGCAGTGCGGGCATGAGTGTCTGGTCGTGTATCTCGGGCTTGAGGATGTTAATCACCATGAATACCGTTGCCATAAGCGTCGAGAAGGAGAGTATCCAGCGGAATCTCCAACGCAAGTATGTGAAAAGTCCCGCTAAGAGCATGAAGAGCGAATACCACAGGCGTGTCTCACCCATGGTGCGCAATGGTGGGCGCTCAAGAGTCATCCACAGCGAGGCCATGAAGAGCACAAAGAGGGCTACTGCCGTGGCGCTACACGCAATGGCCATGCTACTCCTTTCGCGCTTGCATAGTGCAAAAACGGCCGAAGAGAGCGAGAGCAGGAATACTGCGACTGCTACCCAGGGGAATATGTTCCAACCTAACTCCATGCTACTTAATTGGTTTATTTGCCATGTGGCGTGGTCCGCGAATAAAGAGCATCACCGCACCCGCAAGTAGTAAAACAATGCCCGCAAGCGATGCCCACTGCCATGGCTCGCGCACTATCTCCACGACGCAGAATGTGCCTTGTGGGTCGATGCTCACAAGGTATATCTTTTGGCCAAATGTCCTGTCGTAGGGGTGGTTTACGGTGAGTGTAACCTCTTTATTATCAACGCTTATTATCGCTTCAAAATGGGTGGGCATACCGCTCTCGTTATACTCGGCATCGAGCTCCTGAAGTTGCATCGCGTAGCCGAGATTTGTCATTGTGCCATCGAGGTGGTAGGCGAGGGTCTCGGGCTTGTCTGCCGAGAGTATTGTGCGTAGTTGCACACGGTCGGGAGCACCCCAGAAGCCTGCGCCGAGGGCGATGATGAGTCCCGCATGCAGAAGCGTGAAGCGCCAACGTATGCCCTTTGGCGTGCGCCATCCGCGCATGGTGATAAGGAGCAGGTGGGTGAGTGTGAAGAGTATGCCCACAACCACGAGCCACGATGTGCTATTTGGGTTGCTCTGCAGACCGAGGTAGAGGCCTATGGTTACCATTGTACCCAACGCGAGCCATGTTGCGCGAATCGAGAGTAACGACTTTGCAAGGGTGGATGTCTCGCAGTTTTTGTAGAGGAGGTATACTGCCACAGCCCACAACGCGAGGGTTATGATATTTAGCGGAAAGGCGAAGATGTCGAGCGGAAAACTGCCCGTAAATAGTTGCAATAGCAGTGCGGTTGTTGCCACCGCAGCAACAACAATAGACTCTGTTACAACAACTTTCCTCGTGTTTGGCTCCATCTCGCTAAAATATTTGCTTCAAAGATAGGAATTTATTTTTTAATAGTGAGCTTTTTTCAACAAAAAAATCATAATTATAGCAATAAATATTTGCTGAAAGCAGAGATGATGGTAAGGAGTAAATATTGTCAAATTTGGAAGTGTAAGCTTTTTTTGTTACTTTTGCCCTATAAATATATGTATGGAAACAAACTCTATCAACCAAATAAATTTTATCTAAACAAATTGCTTATGAAGAGACTTTTACTTTTGATGCTTGGCCTGGCTGTGGGTTATATCGCCTCGGCTCAGGTTGTCGTCACAGGTATGGTTGTTGACGAAAACGACCAGCCTCTTATCGGTGCTACAGTCGTAGTTCCCGAGACAACTCAGGGCACATCAACCGATGCGGGTGGTAACTTCCACTTCTCGGTGCGCGGTGCCGATGCTATTCAGGTTAGCTACCTGAACTACAAGACTCAGACTATCGCCTTGACAGCGAAGACAGGTCGCCAGGATCTTGGCACAATCAAGATGGAGGCCGAGGCTATCGCCATGGAGGATGTCGTTATTACTCAGTCGGTGGCCGTACAGCGTCGCACTCCCGTTGCAGTATCTACTGTTGCAGCGAGCGAGATTGAGTTCAAACTCGGCGGTCAGGAGTTCCCCGAGATTTTGAAGTCTACGCCTGGTGTCTATGTGACCAAGGATGGTGGCGGCTATGGCGACTCTAAGATCAACATGCGTGGTTTTAAGTCGGCAAACATCGCCGTTATGATTAACGGTGTTCCCGTGAACGATATGGAGTGGGGTGGTGTCTACTGGTCTAACTGGGCTGGTCTTTCGGACGTTACACGCTCTATGCAGACACAGCGCGGTATGGGTGCATCGAAGATTTCGTCGCCTTCGGTTGGTGGTACCATCAACATCGTGACTAATACCATCGACGCAAAGCGTGGTGGTAGCGTATCGTATGGCGTAGGTAACGACGGTGCTAATACCATGTCAGTGAGCCTCTCTACAGGTCTTATGGATAATGGTTGGGCTGCCAGCGTCTTGCTTGCAAAGCGTTGGGGTGATGGCTACATCCAGGGCACTGGCTATGAGGGTTACAACTGGTTTGTGAACGTATCGAAGCGAATCAACTCTAACCATCAGCTCTCGTTGACAGCCTTTGGTGCGCCACAGAAGCACAACCAGCGTAAGCCACTCTACGCAGGCCTCTCAATCGAGGAGTGGGACAAGGTTGCTAAGTGGACTGGCGAGAAGGACAAATATCGCTACAACGCTGTCTATGGTTTCGATAATAATGGCAAGGAGCGCTCGTCAATGACTAACGAGTATCACAAGCCTCAGATTTCGTTGAACCACCAGTGGCAGATTGACCGCAAGTCGTCACTCTCTACTGCACTTTACATGTCTATCGGTCGTGGTTCGGGTTACTCTGGTCAGGGTCGTACCTCTGCCGACCGTGCAATGTGGAACGGCTCGTCTAACGGTAAGCTCTTGTACAACTTCCGTAAGTCAGACGGTACTTTCGACTATGGCGCAATCCAGGATATGAACGCTGCAAGCCTCGATGGTTCGCGCATGGTAATGTCAAAGTCGTTGAATAACCACATGTGGTATGGCTTGCTCTCGACATATACTAACGAGTTGCTCCCAGGCTTGGAGCTCTCGGCAGGTGTCGATGTGCGCTACTACGTAGGTGAGCACACCAACGAGATTATCGACCTCTACGACGGTGCATACTTCATTGATGATGCTGACCGTAAGAATGTTAAGGTTGAGAACAACGCCGCTGCTGCAGACCCCAACTGGAAGTATGAGAAGCTCTCTGTGGGCGACATCGTATATCGCGACTACGACGGCCATGTACATCAGGAGGGTGTCTTCGCACAGTTGGAGTACTCAAAAAATAAGGTTAGCGCCTTCGTGTCGGGTTCAGTATCTAACACTGGCTACTGGCGTGTTGACCGCTTCTACTACGACGAGGCACACCAGCGCTCTGAGACCATCAACTTCACTGGCTTCACTGCAAAGGCGGGTGTTAACTGGAACGTGTCTAAGGCTTCGAACCTCTTCCTTAACGTGGGTTACATCTCGCGTGCTCCATTCTTCTCGGGTGGTGCATTCTTGCAGTCTACAACAAGTCACATGACCAACCCCGATGCTGTTAACGAGAAGGTATTCTCGGTTGAGGGTGGCTACGGTCTTCGCACCGAGCAGTTCGCAATGAACATCAACGCATACTACACTTTGTGGATGGATAAGTCGGACGTGCGTTCAAAGCTTATGTCTAACGGCGACTACGCTCGTGTTAACCTCACAGGTATCGTCGCACGCCACACAGGTATCGAGCTCGACCTCCGCTACAAGCCCGCACGCTGGGTAAATATCACAGGTATGCTCTCATGGGGCGACTGGATCTGGTCAAGCAACGCTCGTGGTTACTACTACGACTCTCAGGGTCAGCCTATGACCGCAAAGATGGATGGTACCGTAGCTTCGGGCATCATGGCTGAGGACCACGCATGGATTGAGCTTGAGCAGAAGGGTGTTCACGTTGCAGGCTCGGCACAGACTACCGCTGCCGTAGGTGCAGACTTCTTCCCATTCAAGGGCATGCGCCTCAGTGCAAACTTCAACCTCTACGCTAACAACTATGCCGACTTCTACCTCGGCTCTACAGCTGTAGCAAACACCGTTACTACGGTTAACGACCCATGGAAGATTCCCGTAGGTCACCAGGTTGACCTCTCGGCAAGCTACTCATTCAAGATGGGTAAGGTTAATGCTACCATCTATGGTAACGTTAACAACCTCTACAACTACAACTATGTTATGGATGCACAATGTGCTACCGACTCAAAGGGCTGGCAGGACTGCTACGCCGTTATGTACTCATTCGGCCGCACATACACTGTTCGTCTCAAGGTTAACTTCTAATAAGCTGCAACTACTATGAATAAAAATATTTTTAGCAAGATTGCTTTGATGGCAGGTGTAGCTCTTATGGGCGTTGGTTGCCAGACTGACTATTTCAACGAGACATATCTCCCTGGTTACGAGAACGGTGGCGCTATCACCGATGCTAAGAACTTCGAGCTTGTGCTCTCGGCTGATGACTATGCTGCAATCGCAAAGAACAACTCAAATAAGGCTATCGCCGAGGAGGCGGGCCAAGAGAGCGTAGATGCTCTCGCTGCTATCGGCAAGAACAAGTACTTCGCAAATCAGGATGAGGCTGCGGCCTACCTTCCTGCATGGCTCTCGGCAAGCTATCCTACCTACGACGATGGCTCTATGGCCCTCATCACCTACACCATGGCTCTCGATGTCCCCGAGGATGTACAGCTCATGAATGCTGCTACGGAGTACACCCTCACCGAGGATGACTACAAAACCATCTGGGGCTCGGAGGAGGACTACGCTACGGCGCTTACGCCCAAGACCGTGAACAAGCTCAAGAGCGTTATCCCCGTTGCTGACGATGCTCGCGCAGGCGAGTATGTTGTGGTTACTTACAACTACTCCAACGAGGAGCCCGCAACCGAGGAGCCTGAGACTCCCGAGACTCCCGACCAGCCCGAGGCACCTGCCTACACTTCAGTACTTGGCACAGCCGTGTTGGATGATGTTGTTGAGGTTAAGGGTTACATCTCAGCAGTCTCAACACAGGGTCCTATCCTTACCGATAACACAGGCTCAATCCTCCTCTATAAGTACACCGATTTGGCTATTGGTGACGAGGTTACTGTAAACGGTACTATCGGTGCTTACAACTGTGGCTATCAGTTCGACTACTCAAAGGGCAATGTTACCGTAGAGAAGACTGGTACAACTACTGTTACCTATCCCGAGCCATTGAACATCACTGGCGAGTATGCCGATGAACTTCTTACTACTCGTGTTGAGAATGAGATGTGCTACTTCGCTAAGATGACAGGTGTCTTGTCAATCTCTACTAACAGCGATGGCACTAAGACCTACTATAACTTCAATATCAATGGTGCAGAGACTGCTGTAGGTAGCCTCTATAACCCATCAGAGGAGATTAAGGCTCAGCTCGTTGATGGCGTGGAGTACACTCTATATGGCTACTTTACCTCTATCTCTAAGACTGGTGGCGCTCCCAAGTTCATCAACCTTATCGTTGTTAGCGTTAACGACGCTCCCGCAATTGAGGGTGGTGCTGCAAATGGCTATACTTCAGTACTTGGCACTGCCGTGTTGAATGATGTTGTTGAGGTTAAGGGTTACATCTCTGCAGTCTCAACACAGGGTCCTATCCTCACTGATAACACTGGCTCAATCATCGTCTATAAGGCTGCAGCCCTCGGTCTCGCAGTTGGCGATGAGGTTACTGTAAACGGTCCTATCCTCGCCTACAACAACGGCTTCCAGTTCGACTACTCAAAGGGCGATGTTACCGTAGAGAAGACAGGCGAAACAACCGTGGCATACCCCGCAGAGGTGTTGGATATCACTGGTGCTTATGCCGACGAGTTGCTCACATCGCGCGTCGAGAACGAGTATGCTTACTATGCGAAGATGACAGGTACAGTGGCCGTTAGCGGTAACTACTACAACTTCAATATCCCTGGCGCCGAGACCGCTGTAGGTAGCATCTATGGCGCTACTGACGAGGTTAAGTCATGGCTTGAGGATGGCATGGAGTACACACTCTACGGCTACTTCTTCTCAATCTCAAAAACTGGTGGTGCTCCCAAGTACATCAACATCATCGTTACCTCTGTAGAGTCCGCAGCGAGCGTAAGCACTCTCGCCCTCAAGGTTAAGAGCGAGAAGCAGTATGCTTACTTCAAGTTCAACGGCTCGGGCTACGAGGCAGCAGATATCGTTGCTATTCAGCCCGCTGACTACACTGCTATGGGTCAGAACTATGGCAACTTCACTAACCCCGCACAGGATAACTACTTGCCAGCATTCCTTGGCGAGAAGTACCCATACGCACAGGTTGATGATAAGATTTATGTTGGCTATCGTTGCTACGCGGGTGGCGCTACATCATGCAAGGTTGACGAGTACATCTTCAACGGCGTATGGACAAAGACCGCTTACTTCGCTGAGAAGCAGGATCAGTTCCGCAAGGCAGAGGGCGTATGGAATGTAGACCGTACTCTCGAGCTCGACTACACAAACACCTCGAGCGCCGATACCAAGGCCTTCTATCAGTACTGTGTGAACTGGGTTTACGACTTCAAGGATGTGCCTATGGGTGCTCCTGCGCGTGACAATGCTGGCGAGATCATCTCTACCGACATCGTGACCATCAACGGCGAGAAGCCCGCAGGTAACTACTGGGTTTCTAACTACGGTAACAACGAGTTCTACACAGGTTCTTCGGCATACTATGGCAACGTCGACTGGCGTCCATCAGCTGTTAAGGGTGGCTTCGCTGCTGCAGGCATGGGCGACCTCACCGACGACGAGATTCTTGCAAAGCTCAAGGAGAACACCGCAGAGGTATACGCCGAGGTACTTGGCTACATGTATCCCGAGATGACTCCCGAGCAGTATAAGAAGGTTGTTGTCAAGGTCTACTGCTATGGTCCTAACAAGAACTACTCGTTTACATTCGATGTAGTCGAGGCCGGCAAATTTGCCTATACACCCGACTCTTTGACAGAGTTGTAATTTCTTGTATAAGGGGTCATCTGCGACCTCTCAATCAATGCCCCGAATGGGACGTACATCCAAGTACTACCCATCCGGGGCATTTTCATGTCGCGGTCACATCTAACCCCTTCTGACAAGAAATTAGGTTTACCACTTTGGGAACTTTTCATATCAATATCACATCCATTCTCCATCCCCTTGCCTACCTCGTTCCACTCCCGTTCACCCCTTATTTATGGCGGTTCACCCGATTTTCTCGGAAAATGTGTGGTGGTTTGCCGAAAAATCACTATCTTGCGCACAAATAAAATAGATAAATGTATCTCGGTGGCTGTTTTGAGGATGTTAAAATTGATATAAGAGGCTGGATGTTAACGAGATAGTTGCAGAGATTTAGGATAGGAATAATATTAACTTAAAACTTCTTTATTGAATTATGAAAAAGCTATTGTTTTTGATGCTCGCTGTAATGGTAGGTGTAGGTGCCTCAGCACAGACATTGCCCGATGTAAAGATTGAGAATCAGGAGGGTAAGGTGATCTCTACAAAGTCACTCGCTGATGGCACTCCTATGATCATCTCATTCTGGTCAACAACTTGTAAGCCCTGCATCATGGAGCTTAACGCTATCAACGACAACCTCTACGACTGGTTGGAGGAGGTAGACATGAAGGTTGTTGCAGTATCTGTTGACGACGCTCGTACCGTAAGCCGTGCGCGTGCTATGACTAAGGGTCAGGGTTGGGACGACTATGTATGTCTCTACGACAAGAACCAGGACTTCAAGCGTGCTATGAACGTGAGCCTCACACCCCACACCTTCATCGTTGACGGCAAGGGTAACATCGTCTACTCACACTCTGGCTACACACCTGGTAGCGAGCAGGAGTTGTTCGAGAAGATTAAGGCTTTGAAATAATAACGCATAACTAACTTTGGGAGAGGGAGCTACGTAACTGTGGCTCCCCTTATGCCCGAAAAATAGACTATAAGAGATGAAGAAATTTCTACTTTTACTTGGCGTGGCTGTTGCCACTGTTTTTGCTGTAGAGGAGGCCTCTGCACAGATTAAGGCTGGCGAGGGTCAGGTATCTATTGCTTTGGAGAGCAACAACTCATACTACGCTCCCGACAAGAAGCTCGAGGATATCGATCTTGTTCAGCCCGAGAAGCGTGTGCGCGGTGACTTCGGTTCTAACGACTACCTCAAGGTGGACTACAACATTGGTCGTTTCTCTGCTGGTGTTCAGGTAGATGGCTACCTCCCCGCAATGTATGGCTACGACTTCTACGACTACTCACAGCGTGACTCAAAGCTCAACATGTTCCTCACAAAGTATGTTCAGTGGGAGGATGCTAACTGGGGTGTTCGCTTGGGTGATATCTACGATCAGTTCGGTAACGGTCTCATCTTCCGTGCTTACGAGGATCGCGCTTTGGCGTTCAACAACTCGTTGGCAGGTGCTCGTGCCTACTACAACTTCAACAACATGGTAAACGTAAAGGTTTTGGCAGGTATGCCTCGCCTCTACGACCTTCGTTCAAAGACTGCTATCTGGGGTGCTGACCTTTCGCTCTCTATCTCGGACATGGCTGGTTGGTACGACGGTATGGCATCTATCGAGGGTAGCTATGTTGGTCGTCACCAGAATGTAGATCCCGTATATCTCGCTACTGGTGTTGAGGGCAATGTGCTCAACATGGTTTCTGGCCGTGTAAACTTCGAGTACGCTGGCTTCTCACTCCGCGGTGAGTATGCTCAGAAGCTCAACAACGATATCTACAACCCTATGTGTGACGCAGCTAAGGGCAACGCTGTTACTCTCGACCTCGGCTATAGCGTTGGTCGCTTCTCTGCATCGGCTTCATTCCGCCGTCAGGAGAACATGACTACATTCATCGAGTATCGTCCTATGGGTATCGGTGGTGGTAACACAATGACTTACCTCCCCTTGCTCACTCGTCAGCACACCTACTCACTCGCAAACCTCAACCCATATCGTGGTGCGAGCGTTCACACTGGTGGCGAGGTAGGTGGTCAGATCGACCTCTACTACTCATTGCGTAACCCCAAGGCACGCGGTAAGTATTGGAACTTCCACATTAACTACTCTATGTTCAACACCTTGGATCACAAGTTCAAGGCTTTCGACGGCACTATCTACGATAGATCAAGCCGTAACGTATGGATCGACTTCAACTTCGATGTAGAGCGTCAGTGGAACAAGCAGCTCAAGACAACATTCCTCTACTCTTTCCAGCGTTGGGATGAGGAGATTAACCATGGTGATACTCCCGATTCACACTACTGTCGTTCACACATCTTCGTGGGTGATGTTACCTACAAGATTAACAAGAAGCACTCTATGCGCTTCGAGCTTCAGTACCTCGCATCTAATGACTATGAGGGTGACTGGGTAGCAGCAACCATCGAGTACAACCTCGCTCCTAAGTTCAGCTTCTACGTTAGCGATATGTGGAACTGCGAGAAGATGCAGGATGGTCCTTATGGTAACTACTTCATGCATCTGAGCAACTTTGAGTTCGGTCACGAGCTTTTGCACTACTACCAGGTTGGTGCAAGCTTCACACACAACAGCCTCCGCGCACAGCTCTCATATGGCCGTAACCGCGCAGGTTATGTATGCTCTGGTGGTGTTTGCCGCTTCCAGCCCGCATACACAGGAGTTAACCTTGCTTTGACACTTTCATTCTAATAACTGAGATACAGGTATGAAACTTACAAAATTCTTTGCTCTCGCACTTGCAGCTCTTGCATTTGTCGGTTGTGGCGAGCCCACTCCCGACGGGCCAGATGTTAAGCCTACGGGCGATGCTGTGCTTGTGGCAAACAACAACTCTGTGGAGGTAAACACCCCTATCGAGTTCACTGTAACATCGGCAGATGGCGCAGACCTCACTGCCGAGGCGGTTATCTTTGATAAGAGCAACGACTACACAGTGGTTGCGAACCCATTCACTCCCACTATGGATGGTGACTATGAGTTCTACGCTGTTGTGGGTGACATCATCACTAACACCGTTAAGGTGAGTGTTGTGCCCACCATCCCCGCATTGCCCGCGGATAGCCAGCCTGAGAATACAGTGTTCCACCACCGCATCTTGCTCGTTGACCACACAGGTAACACTTGTGGCTACTGCCCTCAGATGATGAAGGCGCTCAAGATCGTTGCGGAGACTGGTGACTACCACTCTAAGTACTACGAGGCTATGGCGCACACATATTCAAATGGTGACCCCGCATTCTCTGGTGCTGCGAGCGTGATATCTAACCACCATGGCGTGTCAAACTATCCCTCATTGACCTATAACTTCTACCACACAACACAGTCTAGCTACAACGATGCTCACATCATGGGCCAGATTGATGCTTTGTGGAAGGCTGAGGGTGCTGATGCTGGTATCGCTGCTGCTGCGACACTCGCCTCGAAGTCGGTTGTCGTAAACACCGAGGTTAAGGCTGCAGTGGCTAACGACTACCGCATCACAGCGTGGTTGTTGGAGGATGGCATCTATGCGAAGCAGACAAACGCAACCGAGGAGTGGATGAACACTCACGACAACGCTATCCGTCAGCGCGTTTCGAGCGATAATATCTCGGGTGTAGACCTTGGCACTCTTGCTGTAGGCGAGACTGTCTCTACGGCTCTTACACTTAATATTATTGGCAACAAGTGGAATCGCGATAACCTCAAGGTTATGGTCATCGTGAGCGCTAAGAACGCCAAGGGTCAGTTTGATGTTGCTAACGTAGCCATCTGTCCCATGAACGATGTAGTGACTTACGATTACAAGTAATAGAATTCATATTTATAAACAAATTAAAACCTTAAAATTATGAAACTTACAAAGTTTTTTGCATTTGCATTCGCTGCACTTGCATTCGTAGCTTGTGGCGAGGAGAAGCCTGAGAATAAGCCCACTCCTACTGGTGCTATTCAGCTCGCTGCTGACAAGACTGCTGTAGCGATCGGCGAGACTGTTACATTCACTGTTACTGACGCTGAGGGTCAGGATGTAACTTCACAGACAATAATCTACGATGAGGATTTCAATGAGGTAGGCTCACAGGTTACTTTCAACGAGTCTGGTTCTTACTCATTCTTCGCAACTTTGGGTTCTGAGAACTCTAACTATGTAACTATCCTCGTTATGGCAGAGGTTCCTGAGGTTCCTGCTGATCCTCAGCCCGAGAACTTCACTTTCAACTATCGCGCTCTTATCATCGACCAGACAGGTGTTAACTGCCAGTACTGCCCTAACGCAACTGACGTTCTCCGCGCATTCGAGGAGAGCGAGTGGCATGGCAACTACAACGAGGTAACTTGCCATGCTGGTGGTTATGCTAACGGCGACCCCGGTAACTCTGCAGCTGCAAACGCTCTTAACAAGTTCCAGGGCAGCTCAATTAAGGGTTATCCTTGCATCTTGGTTAACTTCTACGGTGCTCCTGCAAGCTACTCATACAGCTATGTAGAGCAGGTTCTTAAGAAGTTTGTTGACGCTAATGCTAATGGTGCAGGTGTAGGTGTATCTTTGGCAGTTACAGGTGACGAAGGATGCGTATACGCTGCTGCACAGGTTAAGTCAGCTGTAGCTCAGGAGTACAAGATTACTGCATGGTTGCTCGAGAGCAACATCTATAGCCCCAACCAGGCAGGTGCTACTAAGGACTACCACAGGATCTACAACAACGCACTCCGTAACATGTCTCACGAGTACTCTCAGACAAACGTTCAGGGTGATGCTTACACATTCGAGGCAAACGAGGTTAGGGATCTCGCATTCGAGCTTCCTATCATCTCTACAAAGTGGAACTACGAGAATATGTCAGTTCTTGTAGTTGTTTCTGCTAAGGATGCTAACGGCCGTTGGGAGGTTGCTAACTCATCAGTATGTAAGATCAACGAGACTAAGGAGTTTGAGTACGCAAAGTAATTCCTGCTTCAAGTCTTAAGCAGTCCCTTGCGGATTGCAAAAATACTACCCCTGCCCGAGACTCGGGCAGGGGTAGTGTGTTTATAATCGTGTTATGGCGCCGTAATCGCCGTTTTAAGCGTGTGTGGATGGTTGTGCGCTCGTTTGGATGGTTGTGTGCCCATCGACTTATGCGCGCCCGTATTGTTTTTATACGCGCGTTTGGATGGTTGTGTGCTCGTTTAGATGGTTGTGTGCCCGTCGGTAACGGTTGGCTCTGTTAGCCTCTTAAACTTGATTCTGGCGGGGTTTAAGTCCTTCGTTTTGTATTGTACCATTTGACGCCTCTCCCTTCTACTCGTTGTAGGGATTATTGCGTGTTCATGGCGCAAAAATACGTGAAGAGGTCTCTTTTGTTTTTGATGCCCTGGTGTGCAATTAGGTTCGCTCAGATGTATAAAAAACAAAACGGATGACTTTCGTCATCCGTTTTGCATTGTGATCGAGCGGAGAGTATAAGTCTTGAACCTACGCCTCCCAATATCCTTGACTTCAATGAGTTATATTTCTCTCTCAACCAATCTGGTCGCAAAATGTGACATCCAAGTTGATGCAGCAAAAGTAGCAGATATATTTGATCTGCCAA
>JAZRAT010000120.1:0-30973 GCA_045634725.1 Alistipes sp.
GGACATCACCGCAATACACATGGCATATCTCATTCTGACCCACCGGACCGTCAACCTTGGCGATAACGATGTTCGAGATAATACCGTTTACACGTCCTAATGTTTTCATTCGTTTATGTAGTTTTATTGTTTATTCACAAGATCCTTAGCATCAAGCTCCTTAATCAAGCGGTTGAGCATCTCGCGACCCACCTCGGGTGAGAGCAATGTCCAACGTGCTACGATGTTGACCTTGACAAGATATGAGAGGATGAAGTTGATGGTGAAGAAGTCGAACGACGACATCGCCTCGGCCTCAGCCCAGCGAATAGCGTCAATCTTACGCTCCTTCTCGACGATATTCTTCTCGTCACTTACAGCCGAGATAACCGAGTCAACATATGGCAACTCGCCACGCAAACCGAAGTCCGCAGCAGTCGAGCGCTTTAGTTGCTCCACAATCTCGCCATCACCAACAGTTACATCTGCCACAACACGACCTGCCTCACGGGCAGCAATTGCAGCAGCGATATTACGCAAGTTGCGGTCGAAAGCACCCCACTCCTTAAGAAATGAGACCTTTGACTCTGCCAAATCGCGGTAGTAGGCCTCAAATATTGCACGCTCGAAGCTTGCATCGAGAGTAACCTCCTCGTCGCGCTCCTCATCATCCGCCTCCACATAGAGCTTCACGCACTTTGCCACAGCGGGAGTGAGCAATGAGTAGTTACGCTCCTCGAGCACCTCTGTGATCTCCTCAGCCGAGAGGTTACCAAGCTGGTTGTGACGCTCACGCTTGGCACGACGCGCAATAATGTTTTCGCAATCGTAGTAGGCGTACAACATGCGCACAGCCTCACGATCGCTCTTCGTAAGCTCACCAACGATCTCGTCGATAATCTCACGAACATCGAAACCTTTGGTATCGGAGTCGAGCGTCCAATCGCGCAACCCTGCAACCAAATAGTAATACTCCGTAGAGAACATAGCCTACTTATAGAGCATGTTAGACACCTTCTCGCGTAGATACTCCTTCAAAAGGGCATCGAAGCTCTCATCAGTAAACGAGATGTAGTAGCCACCGTTCTTCTCGCCAAGCTTGAAGCCTGCCTTAACATCCTTTGAGTAGCCTACCTCTACACCTGCCTTAAGAAGCTCTGCAGCGCTCTTCTGCATTGCAGCATCCAACTCTGCGCGCTTCTCCTCAGGCAACAACGCCTTGAGTGAAACATCTGCGGTGTTAGCATTCCAGTTCTGAGCTACTGCCAAGAGCATATCCTTTACGAACGCAGCGTCCATTGTCGCAGCCTTAACAGCCTCGCCAGTAGACTTCATGATAACAGCCTCAGCAAGCTCAGCCTTAATCTTTGACACTGCCTGACGGCCAGCGAGTGTAATCTCGGTCATAGCGTTCTTTGCTACATCCTCAGCGCGCAACTCTGCGGCCTTGTTGATAGCCTCGGCCTCAGCGCGAGCATCAGCCAAGATTTTTGCAGCCTGCTCCTTTGCCTCAGCTACAAGACGCTCAGCCTCCGAACGACCCTTCTCCAAGCCATCGTTGTAGAGCTTTTGTGTAAGCTCCTGAAGTTTGTTGTTCTCCATAGTTTATTAGTTTTAAGTTTTATATAATTTTATACTTTTTGTCAATTTTCATTATAGCGACATTAGCATGCTCGCTAAAAATCTCACAAATATATATTATATTTTTCTAAACTCAAGCATCTGCGTCCAATTTTTTATTGGTAATTTATGCACATTTTATCAATATTTAGAAATAATTGCACAATTCGAAATAAATTTCTACCTTTGCCTATTATGCAGACAACTAAGACTACACAGCCTATTGTCGTCACGCTTGACGCCGGTGGCACAAATTTTGTTTTCGCAGCCATGCAGAATGGCAGCATCATAGGAGAGCGTCTCACACTACCCTCTTCAGCCCACGACCTCGACAAGTGTCTCCAGACACTCATCGACGGATTTAGCCAGGTTATATCAACATTGCCCGAGAAGCCCGCAGCCATCAGCTTTGCCTTCCCTGGCCCAGCTGACTATCGCAATGGCGTAATCGGTGGCTACCTTCCCAACTTCCCATCGTTCCGCGATGGCGTAGCTCTCGGTCCTATGCTTGAGGATAAGTTCGGCATTCCCGTTTTTATCAATAATGATGCGGACCTTTTCGCCTATGGCGAGGCTATGGGTGGCGCACTTCCACGCATCAACCGCAAGCTCGAGGCTATGGGCGCAGCAAAGCGCTACCGCAACCTCCTTGGCTACACATTTGGCACGGGCTTCGGCTTTGGCTTTGTGATGGATGGTAAACTCAATCTCGGTGACAACTCATGCGTTGAGACCTTCTGCCTTAAGCACCGCGACTACCCCGAGTGTATCGTTGAGGATGGCGTGGCTATTCGTGCCGTAAAGCGCGTATACAAGGAGCTTTCAGCCGATGAGCGAGCACTCGAGCCAAAGGACATTTACGGCATCGCAGAGGGCACGTTGGAGGGTAACGCAGAGGCAGCACGCGAGGCCTTCGCGACACTTGGTCGCGTGGCGGGTGATGCCATGGCAACCGCTGCAACACTTATGGATGGCGTGATTGTAATTGGTGGCGGCTTGGCTGGCGCTTCGAAGTACTTTATGCCCGCACTTTTAGAGGAGATGCGCTCAAAAATAAAGACCATGTCGGACGACACTCTCAACCGTGTACAGATGAATGTATATAACTTGGATGATGATGCTGAGTTTGATAGATTTGCGAAGGGTAACTCAACTAAAATCAAGGTATATGGCACAGACCGCGAGGTTGTCTACGACCCCGAGAAACGCATCGGTGTAACCATCTCGGATATTGGCGCAAGCAACGCCGTATCGCTTGGTGCATACCTCTACGCGATAGACAATATTTAGAGCGTAAAATACCACTAAACGGTAGGCTCCATTCTGCTTGTGATACGCGATGTCACGACGGATAGGAGCCTATGTTTTTCTACGGCAAAGAGCGAGGTCACAGCCATAGTATCGACAAAGAACACCTCATCAACTCTCTGCAACGACTCGTATGGTATATCACGCACAACGAGTTCCAGACCGAGAGATTCTATCGCCTCTTTTGCTAAAACATACTCCACGGTAGAGAATGCCGAAGGTGTGAAGATTCGACCATTATACACCACAAAGATTGGATTCCAGGGCTGCGAGACAATATTGCCCTCGGAGTTGACATAAATAGGCATATTGCCACCTCGCTTCGAGGCCATAGCCTGAACTAACTCATCAACAGCGATTGTTGCAGAAGAGTGATATAGACAATCAAATGCGGGCACATTAATCCCCACGCCTGTAACACGCTTCGCCCTTATCTCCATACCCATATCGTAAAGGGGCGCCTCCACCTCGAACGATAGCGCGCCATCGCAATCTATGCGCATAGCAACAGGGCAACTTAGGCGTGGTGTAACACGCGACAGCTCAAGAAGTTTTTTAATAATGCGTTCAGCATCTGCGGATCCACACAACGAGGCAAAGCCAAAGAGCGAAATTGAGGCTTCGCGCAACTGCTCAATATGACGTGCGATATTATACACCTTATGACCGAGAGTATGGATGCGTTGCATGACATAAGGCTTATCAAAGCGCAGTTGAGACGCCTCGATAACCTGACCATCATTCCATACCAATAGTCTCATAATAAGGTTGTTATATACTATGACATAAAGATTTTGAGAAGCAACTCCTTGAGCAACTCACCTCCATCCAGACCACCGCTATCGACACCCTTACTCTTGGCATCATATTCGCGCAGATAACCCAATATTTTGAACAAGCGAGGGCCATTCCAACGACCAATATTCGCCTTAAGCTCCTTTACGGCAAAGGGGTTATTAGCCCTAATCGCACGCATAAGTTCGGCATCTGCGGGCATTGGGATACCACGCTTGCGCGACTGCCACATGTGGTAGTTCAGCAGGAACAACTGCTGGAAGAGACCAAACAGGATGGTTATAGTTAGCGTAATAGGATATGTCTTGGGATTATGTGCAAAGTGCTCGGCGATGCGCATAGCACGACCAACATCCTGCTTTAGAACTGCATCGTTCAACTCAAAGGTGTTATACTCCTTCGATAGACCAATATACTGCTCGATATGCGAGTCCGTAATGCGCGTCTCGCCCACCGCCATAGAGACCTTGAGTTTATCCAACTCCTTGACCATGCGGGCGATATCCATGCCGACATGCTCCTTGAGCATAGCCATAGCCTTGGGGTCAATGACAAGGCCCGTAGAGGCAATATACGATGATAGCCAGCCATCAATCTCATACTCCTTTGGACGTATCGACTCAAAGACACAACCGTTCTTTACGCAACTTTTATAGAATGCCGTGCGCTTATCAATGCCTCTACCCTGCTCCTTATTTTTATAGCAGACAACCAAAATCGTAGTAGTCTGAGGTTGAGATGTATAATGGCTCAGGTTTTCGATTTTTTGCAACTGCTGCGCCTCCTTTACAATCACAACCTGATATGAGCCCATCATTGGCATTTGGCGACATAGCATGACAATCTTGCCGGGATCGCTATCCTGACCATATACCACAAGCTGATTGAATGAGCGCTCCGCCTCATTAAGAATCGTTGAGGCAAGGCGGTCAGCAATGGCATCGATGAAGTAGCCCTCGTCACCCGAGAGCAGATATATAGGGGCGAACTTTCGCGCCTCAATGTCTCGCATTATGGCGTTGTAGTCTGCCGTGCAATCGATGAATTTCGCCGTCTTTGCCATATCTTAATTCCTATTTATAGCACATCACGCACTACTCTGAACACATTCTCCGTTTTGCGACCAATAGCGTAGCGGTCATCGAGTCTTCGACCCACAACCCACACGATATCATCACCCGAAACGAGCACGAACTGACGTCGCTTCTCGGCCAACGATACCTTCTTATCAATAAGATAGTCGCTCAACTTCTTACGACCCGACATGCCGAATGGGATAAACCAATCGCCCTCCTGCCAACGGCGGAGTTTGAGTGGGAACTTTAGTTTATCTGCATCCAACAAGGCAACGTTATCACCCTGGTCGAGGCTATCGATAAAGTCAATATCGAGACGCTCGTAGTAGATTGCTGCGCCACCGGCATACGAACGAATAGTGTTTCGCTCAACCAAAACCTCGCACGTATCATCATCGGCAATAGGCGATACAACCACTCTGCCTCGATCCGTTACCGCCACCCACTCACGCGAGTAGAAGCGACGACCCGAGAGGTCGGCATCCAGCGCCTTACATAGCGCATCTACCACGTCGCCCTTAAAGCCATACTCCGAGCTAAGTATCTCGTAAATCACATAGTTACGTGGCAACGTTGGGCGTATGCGCTCAACGCAGAGAGTATGGATATCACCATTGTGTTCCATAACCTCGCCCTTAACCAAGTCGATAGCCGAAGTGATAAACTCCTGCGCCTGACTTAGGCGTGCGATATTACGACGCATGATAGTGGTAAACTGTGGCTTGATATCCTTAAACATGGGCACAACACCCAAGCGCACCTTGTTACGCAGATACTTCGTAGAGCGGTTTGACGAGTCCTCCCTGAAGGGAATATGGTGCGCCACGGCATAGTCGTGGATAATCTTACGCGTAGCAAACATTATAGGACGCACGATGTGACCCACCTGTGTAGATATACCCGTAAGGCCACGCAGACCCGTACCACGCAATAGGTTTATAAAGAATGTCTCGACAGAGTCGTTACCATGATGGGCGATACAGATAGCCGTGTAGCCATGCTCCTCGCACAACTCCTTAAACCATGCATATCGCAAGCGTCGGGCAGCCATCTCCATAGACTCTCCCGTGCGCTCCATCTCGCCGGTAGTATCGAAGCGCTTATTGTAGAACTCTGCGCCATATCGACGAGCCTCCTGCTCAACGAGCACCTCATCCTCATCACTCTCCTTGCCACGAAGCTGGAAGTTGCAGTGTGCAACGCCAAAGCGGTATCCCGCAGCTGCAGTGAGCGCCATCATGACCATGGAGTCTACACCTCCCGACACAGTTAGAAGCAACTTATCCTCGTGTGTAAAGAGTTTATTCTCCGATATATATTTCTCAAATTCCTCGAGCAACAACATAGTTACAATACATTTACCTCGGGCGTAATCTCCACGCCAAACTTTGTACGCACAACGCTACATACAAACTCTGCGAAGTGCATCACCTCGCCACCTGTAGCACCGCCGTGGTTTACCAAAACGAGTGCCTGGCGATCGTGAACACCTACATGACCCTCGCGATAGCCCTTCAATCCAGACTGGTCGATAAGCCATCCCGCAGCCAACTTCATCTTGTCGTCGCAGTTTGGCACAGCATAACATGGCATCGAGGGATACTCATTGAGCAACCTCTCGGCTACAATCTTGGGGACAATGGGATTCTTAAAGAAACTACCCGCATTACCCAACTCCTTGGGGTCGGGCAACTTCGAAGCACGAATAGCGCAAATAGCCTCGCGAATATTCCTAAGCGTAGCACCACCTCGCGCCTCTACCTCCTTAATGACATCGCCATAGCCCAGATTTGGTTTGGGTGTGCGATGCAACTCAAACTCCACAGCAAGGATGATGGCCACACCGCGCAACTCATGTTTGAAGATACTCTCGCGGTAGCCGAAGCCACACTCCTCGCAATTGATGCGCACCACCTCCAACTTATTGGTATCGAAATACTCTATCGCGATAATCGCATCCTTTACTTCAGCGCCATAGGCACCAATATTCTGCACCGGAGCGGCACCCACAGAACTTGGAATGGCCGAGAGATTCTCTATGCCCCAAAGACCATTATCCACACTCCATGCCACAAACTCATCCCAGTCGTGAGCAGCCTCCACGCGAACGCTCACTCTCTCACCATCATTGGCAAGGATTGTGCGCTTCGAGCACGCGGGCGTAACAAGCACACCATCGTAGTCCTTCGTAAAAAGGGTATTATTGCCCGCACCAAGCACGTACCATTTTGCTGGCTTAAGCTCCTCGAACAACTCCTTTAACTCCGCAGCAGTCTCAAACTCAACGAGCATATTTGCCTGCTGCTTAACGCCAAAGCTATTGCGTTTTTCGAGATTTATGTCATTATAAATTCGTTTCATAGTGCAAAGTTAAAAAATTTTTGTTAACTTTGAAAGGTCAAACCTAATATAAAAGATATAGAATCGCAAATTACAATCTAAATATACAGCCTATGTTCACACACGAAGAGATCACCCAGATTGAGGCTCACGGCTTGAGCGTCGCAGCGGTTGAAAGACAAATCGAAAATTTCCGCAATGGTTTCCCAGCACTCCCCGTTGTGCGCGCCGCAGCTGGTGGCGATGGCGTAAAGCAGCTCGATGCAGAGAGTGTTAAAGAGCGCGAAACATACTACAACGACAACATCAAAAACATCAAGACACTTAAGTTTGTACCCGCATCGGGTGCCGCAACTCGCATGTTCAAGGAGTTGTTTGAGTATGTAAACGATGACAAGCGTACTGCAGGTATCGACAAGCTCATAGTAAACCTCGAGAAGTTTGCATTCTTCCCCGAGTTGGCAAAGTATCTGCAGCCACAAATCGATGACAAGGATGTCGTTCGCAACATTATTATCGATGGTCTTGAGTATGGCGCAAAGCCCAAGGGTCTTGTGACATTCCACGCCTATAAGGATGGTGCGCGCAAGCCCGTTGAGGAGCACCTCGTGGAGGCCGCACTCTATGCTTCAAGCAATGGCGAGGCAAACATCCACTTCACCGTATCGCCTGAGCATCAGGCAGGTTTCGAGGCACTCCTCGCTGAGCGTCAGAGCCACTACGAGAAGAAGTTTGGTGTAAAGTACAACGTATCATTCTCTATTCAGAGCCCAGCAACTGATACCATCGCGGTAAATCCCGACAACACACCATTCCGCACTGACGATGGCAAACTCTTGTTCCGTCCCGCAGGTCACGGTGCACTTATCACGAACCTCGATAAGCTCGATGCAGACATCATCTTCGTTAAGAATATCGACAACGTAACAACCGACGAGCGCAAGGAGGATACCGTTACATATAAGAAGGTATTGGCTGGCGAGCTTCTTCGCCTCCAGAGCCGTTCATTCGAATTGCTCCATGCCCTTGAGCGTGGCGAGGATAAGGTTGCCGAGGCTGCCGAGTTCATCGTTAACGAGCTCTGCTGTAAACTCCCCGAAGGCGCTTCACGCGAGCTTATCGTAGCAACCCTCGACCGCCCCATCCGCGTATGTGGTATGGTTAAGAACGAGGGCGAGCCTGGTGGTGGTCCATTCTGGGTACGCGACGATGAGGGTCGTGAGCAGTTGCAGATTGCCGAGTCGAGCCAGATTGCTCCCGCAGATATGCACCTCATGAAGGAGGCTACACACTTCAACCCCGTAGACCTCGTATGCGGTGTTAAGCGCTACGACGGCACCAAGTATGACCTTACACGCTACACCGACCCCAAGACTGGCTTCATCTCATCTAAGTCGGCAGGTGGCCGCGAGCTTCGCGCACAGGAGTTACCAGGTCTTTGGAATGGTGCAATGGCGAATTGGAACACCATCTTCGTTGAGGTGCCCATCTCGACATTCTCACCCGTGAAGGTTGTTCAGGATCTCCTCCGCCCCGAGCACCAGTAATCTACCTATATTTAATATAGCAAAAGAGCGAATGGATTGCCATTCGCTCTTTTTACTTATAGTTGCTATTCTCTTACTTGAATGCAACGAGTGACTCACCAGTCATCTCCGCAGGCTTTGGCAAGCCCATAAGATCGAGGACTGTAGGTGCAACATCTGCAAGGATACCATCCTTAACGCTTGCAACGCGATCCGATACCACAACGATGGGCACGGGGTTAAGTGAGTGCGCAGTGTTAGGTGTGCCGTCAGCGTTCATAGCGTTGTCTGCATTACCATGGTCAGCAATCTGAACAACCTCGTAGCCATTAGCCTTTGCAACCTCTACTACATCCTTAACACACTCATCAACAGCCTTAACAGCCTTCTCGATAGCATCGTATACGCCGGTGTGACCTACCATGTCGCCATTAGCGAAGTTGAGGCAGATAAAGTCGTACTTCTGCTCACCGAGTGCAGCAACGAGCTTATCCTTAACCTCGTATGCCGACATCTCGGGCTGGAGGTCGTATGTAGCAACCTTAGGCGACGCAACAAGGATACGCTCCTCGTTTGCAAACTCCTCCTCGCGACCACCGTTAAGGAAGAATGTAACATGTGCATACTTCTCGGTCTCGGCGATACGCAACTGCTTCAAGCCCTTAGCTGCGACATACTCACCAATGGTATTTGCAACATTCTCCTTGTCGAAGAGGATGTGCAAGCCCTGGAACTTAGCATCGTAGGGAGTCATACAGCAGTAGTACAAAGGCATTGTGTGCATACCCTCCTCGGGCATATCCTGCTGTGTGAGTACGATTGTGAGCTCCTTTGCGCGGTCGTTACGATAGTTGAAGAAGATAACAACATCGTTAGGCTTGATAGTACCAATAGCGTTACCCTCAGCATCAACGTTCACGATAGGCAATACGAACTCATCCGTAACACCATTATCGTATGATGCCTGCATAGCCGCCACCATATTCGAAGACTTCTCGCCAACGCCATTTACAAGCTGGTCATAAGCCATCTTAACACGCTCCCAGCGCTTATCGCGGTCCATAGCGTAGTAGCGACCGATGATAGAGGCAATCTTACCAGTCGACTGAGCCATATGCTTCTCCAAAGCCTCGATAAAACCCTTACCGCTGCGAGGGTCAGTATCACGACCATCCATGAAGCAATGTACAAAGGTATTGTCAATGCCGTAGTGCTTCGAGATGTCGCAAAGCTTGAAGAGGTGGTCGAGTGATGAATGCACACCACCATCCGACACAAGACCCATGAAGTGTACGTTCACACCATTCGCCTTAGCATACTCGAAGGCCTTAACAATCTCAGGGTTCTCAAGGATAGAGTTATCACGGCATGCGCGGTTAATCTTCACCAAGTCCTGATATACAACACGACCAGCGCCGATATTGAGGTGACCTACTTCCGAGTTACCCATCTGACCCTCGGGCAAACCTACGTTCTCGCCGTCGGTCTTAAGCTCCGCATGGGGATACTTCGCTGTCATCGCGTTGATATACTCGGGGTTGGTCGAGTAGATGACATCAGACTTTGTGTGGTCGCCATTTCCCCAACCATCCAAAATCATCAATAAAACCTTATTGCACATATTATTACAATTCGTTATTTAAGAGTTTACTTTACCTTCTCCATGATCATCTCGACAGCCTTGTCTACTGCAGCCTGCAAGCCATCAGGATTCTTACCACCCGCTGTAGCGTAATGCTTCTGGCCACCACCGCCACCATTCATAAGCTTCGCAGCCTCACGCACTGTAGCGCCAGCATCCACGCCCATAGCAACCACGTCGTCAGAAAGCATGATGTTAAGCGTAGGCTTACCGTCGTTGAGGTTACCGATAACCATCACCAACTTCTCCGCTACGCGCTGACGCAAAGCGAATGCCAAGTCCTTCATCACCTCAGATGTGTGCTTTGTTGTGAGTGTGATGAGCTTAACGCCATCACGCAAAGGTGTGTTCTCTGCCAAGCTATCAGCCACAGATGCAACCTTCTCCTTACGCATCTCCTCGATCTCGCGAGTGAGGGCATCGTTCGACTCCATCATCTTCTCGATAGCCTGAACAACCTTGGGGTTGCGAACGAGCTGCTCGATTGACGAAATCATATCCTGTGCACCATAGATCAAAGCCTCCGCACCCTCGCCTGTAGTAGCCTCGATACGGCGTACACCAGCCGAGATAGCGCTCTCGCTTGTAATCTTGAAGAAGCCGAGGTTACCAGTAGCCGAAGCGTGTGTACCGCCACAAAGCTCAGTCGAAGGACCGAAGTTTACGATACGCACCTTGTCGCCATACTTCTCACCAAAGAGCATGATAGCACCCGCAGCCTCTGCCTCTGCCATTGTAGCCTCACGGTTCTCTACCAATGGGTAGTTAGCGCGGATAAGACGGTTTACAAGGCGCTCAACCTCGCGCAACTCCTCTGCCGACACCTTCTGGAAGTGTGAGAAGTCGAAGCGCAAGCCTGCAGGAGTAACCATTGAACCCTTCTGCTCAACGTGTGAGCCAAGAACGGTGCGCAATGCGTAATCTACAAGGTGGGTTGCAGTGTGGTTGTTAGCAGCCTTTGTACGAGCCTCAGCATCTACAACAGCATGGAATGACGCTTCGGGATTCTCGGGCAACTGCTTAGCAATGTGAATGATAAGACCATTCTCCTTCTCTGTTGCTACAATCTCAATCTTCTCGTTTGCGCTCTCGATGTAACCGATATCGCCAATCTGGCCACCAGAGTTACCATAGAAAGGTGTGTGGTCAAATACGAGCTGATATGTAGTAGCGTTCTTGCTCTTTACACGGCGGTAGCGAGCGATGCGAACATCTGACTCGAGTGAGTCGTAGCCAACGAATGTGCTCTCAGCGATAGGCATAATCTCCTGCCAGTCGTCGATATCCTGCTGTGCAGCGTTGCGTGAACGCTCCTTCTGCACCTGAAGCTCCTTCTCGAACTCCTCGATATCTACCTCTACGCCCTGCTCCTTTGCGATGAGCTCTGTAAGGTCGATGGGGAAGCCGTAAGTATCGTACAACACGAAGGCATCTTTACCCGAAATCTTGCCATTAGCGCTCTTCTTAATCACACCCTCCAAGAGGTTGATACCAGTAGCCAAGGTACGGAGGAATGATGCCTCCTCCTCCTCGATAACACGCTCGATGAGTGTCTGCTGTGCCACGAGCTCGGGGAACTGGTGACCCATCTGCTCAACAAGACCCGCTACGAGCTTGCAGATGAATGGCTCGTTGAAGCCGAGGTATGTGTAACCATAACGCACTGCACGACGCAAGATACGACGGATAACATAACCTGCCTTAGCATTTGCAGGGAGCTGACCATCAGCGATAGAGAACGAGATAGCACGCAAGTGGTCAGCGATAACACGCATAGCCACATCACACTTCTCATCCTTGCCGTACTCCTTACCTGAAAGTGCTGCGATGCGAGCGATTGTAGGCTGGAATACATCTGTATCGTAGTTAGACTTCTTGCCCTGCAAAATCATACAGAGACGCTCGAAGCCCATACCTGTATCTACGTTCTTTGCGGGAAGTGGCTCGAGAGAACCATTAGCCTTGCGGTTGAACTGCATGAACACGAGGTTCCAGATCTCGATAACCTGGGGGTGACTCATGTTTACCATCTCGCGACCAGGAATCTTTGCTACCTCCTCGTCGTCGCGCAAGTCGAAGTGAATCTCGCTACAAGGACCGCAGGGACCTGTCTCGCCCATCTCCCAGAAGTTATCCTTCTTGTTACCACGAATAATGTGATCCTCGGGCAAGAACTGCTTCCAGTAGTCGTAAGCCTCCTGATCGAAGGCTACGCCATCCTCCTCGCTACCCTCAAATACGGTAGCGTACATACGGCTCTTATCCAATTTGTAAACCTCGGTAAGCAACTCCCATGCCCACTCGATTGCCTCCTTCTTGAAGTAGTCGCCATACGACCAGTTACCGAGCATCTCAAACATGGTGTGGTGGTAAGTGTCGTGACCTACCTCCTCCAAGTCGTTGTGCTTACCTGACACGCGCAAACACTTCTGTGTGTCTGCCACACGGGGGAACTTGCGGGGTGCGTTGCCAAGGAAGATATCCTTGAACTGGTTCATACCCGCATTTGTAAACATCAATGTAGGGTCGTTCTTTACGACCATGGGAGCAGAGGCTACAATCTCGTGCTCCTTTGTTCTGAAGAAATCCAGAAACGCCTGTCTTGCTTTATTTGAATCCATATATTTTGAAATTATTTTATACCTATTTTTATACGCGGTTGCAAAATTACACAATTTACTTTAATTTTGCATCGTTAAACGAGAGAATTTTTAATAATTTTTATTTTTACTCATGGGCAACAATCGACTTGGCTCACTTCTTGATTCGATAAAGCGCTGGCCTCGTGGCTATCGCATAGCTTTGCGCATGGTCATAGCCCTCGTCATTGCCGCTGCGTGCAACCTCGCAATATCATCATATACCGACACGCCAAAGATGGCAAAGATACGACGAGAGAGCCATCGCCTCGAACGCGAATATATAATCCTACAGGAGAAAATCGCAGCCTCGGAGCAGATACTCGAGGATATTAAGCATCGTGACCACTATGTCTATCGTCCACTTTTGGGCGTCGACACCATTGGTGATCCCGACATCCTTCGCGTATATTCAGATTATAACGATGAGAAGTACGCAGAGTATCGTGGCAACGACCACAGCATCATAATAGAGGAGGGTTGGCGCAGTCTCGACCGCCTCACCCGCTCCATATATTACGCATCAATCTCGCTGGACGACACCCAAGAGATGGCAACACACAAAGAGGAGTTTTCAACCGTCATTCCAGCCATCTGGCCTATTGACCGCACAAAACTTCGTAGCGTAAGTAGCCTCTATGGTATGCGCAAACACCCCCGCTATGGCACATGGCGCAAACATGAGGGTGTAGACCTCGCAGCACCCAAGGGAACACCCGTCTACGCTACGGGTAATGCCGTGGTGCGAGAGGCTCGTTGGCGTAATGGCTATGGCAACCTTGTTGAACTTAACCACGGCTTCGGTTATAAGACACGCTATGGTCACCTCTCAAAGATGTATGTCAAGGAGGGTGACAGCGTCACACGCGGACAGGTTATTGGCGAGGTTGGTAATACGGGAGTATCCGAGGGCTCACACCTACACTACGAGGTACGCTTCCGCGATAACACCGTAAACCCCATTCACTACTTCAACAAGGATATGTCGCCCGAGGCATATATTGAGCTGATGAATCAGATTGAAGAGTCAACTGCAAAGAACTGATACAATGATAAATATAAAGGATATATTAACTAAATTCCGCTGGCAGAATAATCGTATTCTAACTATAGGCGTCCATACGTTATTGTGGATAGCCATGATTACGGCATGCTATATTCTGCTCACTATATTTGTGGATATGCCAGCAGAGGCTGAGCTTCGCCAATCTACAGATAATCTTAGCGCCGAATATGACAAGATGTCAAAGCGTTACGATGAGTTAACTAATGTAATAGATAATGTAGTAGCACGCGATGAGAATGTCTTCCGCAAGCTCTTTGAATCAAATCCCTACGACCTAACCATTGACGACGACGAGGAGAGAATCGCATTGCACGAGAGCCTGATGGACTTGGACAATGATGAACTACTGCTGGAACTAAATAACAAGCTGCAAATCGCAGAGAATGAGAAAGATGCATTAACTCGCTCATATGAGGATATGATGTATGCATACGAAACTACATCACTATCAATAGATTGCATACCCGCAATTCAACCTGTCAACAATCAGCAACTTACTCTACTCGCTGCGGGTAAAAAGCCATTAATTAACCCATTTCATCGCACTATGCGTGAGCACCATGGCGTGGATTACCTAATCCCTGAAGGAACGGCTGTATTTGCAACCGCTGATGGTGTTGTACAGTCACTATCCGAAAAGAACACAACACACGGCAAAGCTATCACCATAGACCATGGTAACGGCTACCAGACATCATATAGTCACCTTCTAGACATACGCGTAAAGAGGGGCGACAAGGTAAAGCGCGGCGACATCATCGCCATGTCGGGTAATAGCGGACTATCATTTGCACCACACTTGCACTATGAGGTCATCTTTAATGGCACGCGTGTTGACCCCGTACACTACTTCTTCCTCGAGCTAAATGCAGAGGAATATCAACGCATAATACGCATTGCTCTATCAAGCATGCAATCATTTGATTAAGATGTCTAATATAAAGTTAATTCTACTCGATTTCGACGGCACACTTGCCGATACTCGCATGGCCAACGGCTTGGCCTACATCCAGGCTCTCAGCGAGGTCGGTATCGATATATCAATAGAGGAGTACGCAGCCAAATACTTTGGTATGCGTTGTCGTGAATTCCTTAGAGATGTGGGCATCGAGTGTGACGAAGATGCTCGCAAGTTACGTCGCCGCAAGGTTGAGATATACCCAAACTACTTCGACAGCGTGCGTCTCAACACCCCTCTTTGGGAGTGGTGTCAGATGATGCGAACAACGGGAGCCAAAGTGTGGATAGTATCTACAGGTCACATAGATAACATAACCAACGTAATGCGTCACTTAAATATAATTAATGGCGTTGACGGCATTATTTCGGGAGACGACGTGACACTACCAAAACCCCACCCCGAGTGCTTCATTCAGGCGATGGAGCGAGTTGGCGCGACACCCCACGAGACAATCATATTTGAGGACTCTGCAATGGGCTTGGAGGCAGCAGAGCGCAGTGGAGCAGCATATGTTAAGATATCGCTATAGAGATATTAGTGGTTATCCTACGGATAAAATTATGGCAATTCCTTTGGTGGATTGCCATTTTTTGTTTAATTTAGCGTTTGTAATTTCAAAAACATGACTTATGAAGAGGTTTCTGTTATCTATATTCGCACTATGCTGTGCAACAAGTCTTATGGCCCAGGAGAGCACAACACCATATCTTGGTCCAATAAAGGAGAATCTATCAAGCTTTAGCAGCATTGACATAAACGCACCTATAAAGCTAACGCTCATAAAAATAGACAAGAGCGAAGCACCCTACATCATCTATGACACCAAGGGTTGCTACACATCGAAGTTTGAGTTTGAAGTTCTCAAGAAGGACAACGGCGTATTGAAGATTGACGAGCGCAGCGACTCGAAACGCGAAAGCGTAACCGAGGTGGAGGTGTACTTCAACGAACTTACCGACATCTCTATTTCAAAGGCTGATGCTACAGTTGTCGGAACGCTCGACGCACAACTTCTCGACCTTTACATCTCAAACGACTCACACTTTGTTGCAGATGTTGACACACTCGACATCAAGGTCTACGCATCGGGCAAGTGCTGTATCGTGCTCACAGGCGAGGCTCGCTACCAGACTGTCGATATCTCGACAGCAGACTACAATGCAGCGAAGCTTAACACCATATCAACCGTTGCATCATCATCGCATAACGCAACAGTCAAGGTCAACGCATCGGAGCGCCTTGAGGCGAAGAGCTCAACAGGCGGTAAGGTTCTATACTGCGTAGAGCCCGTCATATTGCGATCTGAGATCACACTATTTGGAGGAGAAATTAAACTACTTTAGTTAGTATATATATGAACACATTTCTTAAGGAGGTGGCCCAACACCTACACAACAATTATTCTAACGACCTGTCAAGGCTCGTAGTGATGTTCCCGTCATTGCGAGCTCGCGCATTTTTCAACGACGCCCTATCAGATGTAGCAAAAAAGACGATATGGCAACCCCACTACACCTCTATCGACGAGGTAATGGAGCGCGCCTCAGGTCTTAAGCGTGTTGACCAGATTAGACTCCTTAGCGAACTATACAACGTCTACAAAGAGCGATTCACAAGCGAGACATTCGACCATTTCTACCATTGGGGATGTGTACTTCTCTCCGACTTCGACATGATAGACAAGTATATGGTGAATGCCGAGTTGTTGTTGGTCAATCTCAGCGACCTGAAGGAGTTGGAGGCTGATGTGTCGTATCTTACAGAAGAACAGAAGAAAATAATCAGGAGCTTTTGGAGCCACTTCCAAAACAACCAAGATATTGACGACCTTAGCATTCAGAAGAAACGATTCTTGGAGATGTGGAAGGCGTTGCCATACATATACAAAAACTTCCGCAGCGCCCTGCTTAGCAAGCATATAGGCTACCCAGGCCTCATATATCGCACCGCCGCAGAGCGCATCATAAACAATGAGACGGTAGATATTGAGCCACGACGTTTCATCATCGCAGGTTTCAACGCTCTATCCAAGAGCGAGCAGATACTCTTTGACCACTTGTCGAAGCGCGAGGAGGGTGCGGAGTTCTATTGGGACTATGACGAGTACTATGTTAACAACCCCAAAATAGATAAACACGAAGCGGGATACTTCATCTCTAAGAATATTAAGAAGTTCCCCAGCCTCCACCCTATTGCACATAACCACTTCGCGATGGGCAAGGAGCATATTAGCTCTACTGCATGTGTATCGAATATTGCACAGGTAAAACACATTGGAGAGATTCTCAAAAGCCTCCCTGGTAAGTTGGACAAAAACACTGCTATCGTTCTAACAGACGAGAACCTACTTATTCCACTGCTCCACTCTTTGCCCGAGGGTAAGGATATCGGCAAGAATGAGTATGGTGTCAACGTTACTATGGGTTACCCACTAAAAAACACCCTCACCTACTCGCTCATCGAGTTACTCATCACACTGCAGACACATAGCCGTACAAAGGATGGCGCACCACTCTTCTATCATAAAGATGTGACGTGGATCTTGTCACATCCATTTATCACTGACATTTGTGGAGACATTGCCCGCAAGAAGAATTCAGAGATAATCTCTAAACACGTTGTAATGACAGATACAACCCTACTGAGTGTTGAAGTACCACAGAAGACAAAGAGCGACAAGCAGCTACAAGAGTTTGAGAATGCCAAGGAACTCTTTTCTAAACTTTTCATAAAGACAGAGGATTGGAAGTCACTGGCTGACTATATTATAAATATATTGAACCAAACCTCATCTCAGTATAATAGCGACAATGCCGAGGACTATGACAACAACACAGAGCATCGACGTGTAGCCATAGAGGATATTTCAAAGCTTAAGAACTTGGTAGAGGATTGCAACATTCCCCTGACTACCGAGACATTCATCTCGCTCCTGCGTCGCCACCTCCAGGCCAAAACCATATCATACGAAGGCAAACCCCTCGATGGTATTCAGGTGCTTGGCATCCTTGAGACACGAAACCTTGACTTTGAGAATGTCATCATACTTTCAATGACCGATGCCAACTTTCCTGGTAATCATACCAATCAGGCATCGCTCATACCATACAACCTACGCTACGCCTACGAGATGCCCACACCCGAGCAACATGAGGCAATGTACGCATATTACTTCTACCGCCTTTTGCAGCGCGCTAAACGTGTGCACATGCTCTACTGCTCGTGTGCCAACGAAAAGAGTACGGGAGAATGTAGTCGCTACATCTATCAACTCGACTTTGAGTATGGTGGTATAGAGAAGCGCAGCCTTGGTGTAGACCTTAGCATAGGAGAGACGAATGCTATTGAAGTCAAGAAGGACGACAATATCATGGAGGCGCTTATGCAATATACCGGAAGACGCGATCAGAATGCCAAGGATAAACTCCCAACATTCTCTCCAACTGCACTATTTAGATATGTGGAGTGTCCTCTCAAGTTCTATTTTGCCTCTATTGCAAAACTACACTCACTCAACGAGTTCGACGATAAGATTGACTCTTTGACCTTGGGCAAGATCATCCACAAGTCGATGGAGAATCTATATGTAAGGCATAAAATCGTCGGCATGCGCAACCCTAAAGAAAGCATTGAGGCACTACGCAAAGACTCCATCATAAAGCCTATTGTAGATGAGGCTATTGGCGAAATACTCTATAATAATGCTAACACTACAACTAAGGACTATACTGGTGACACACTGCTTGTTAGAGACATCATTATAAAGTATATTAAAGATGGCATCCTCGCACATGACGCTAAGCGAGATGACTACACCGTATCAGGATTGGAGAAGGAGATAAAGTGTGGTTTTATGACAACCAAAGGAGTAATTGTCAACTTCCAAGGTATTGCAGACCGCATTGACACCCTCGCCGACGGCACCAAGCAGATTATCGACTACAAGAGTGGTTATAAGCCTCACCTGGAGTTCAATGGCTTTGACAACCTTTTTAAGGGAAATAATGAGCAGCGCATATCGAACATATTTCAAACATTGCTCTACTCTATGATAGTTAACAGGAGTGAGAATGTAGACGTCAAGCCTTCGCTCTTCTATGCAGCGTGCATGGTGGACAACCTCGACTATTCGCCATATATCTGGATTATAGAAAAAGAAGGACACAACATCATCGAACGTTACACACAGGTTAGCAAACAGTTCGAAGAAAAACTTAGAGGAGTGCTTGATGAACTCTTCGACCAAGAGAAGCCATTTACTCAGGTTGGCGACAAGAAATTCTGTAAACTATGTGACTATAATAAAATTTGCAAACGAAATGACCCAAGTTAACATATTAAACGCAAGCGCTGGCGCAGGCAAAACCTTCCGCCTTGTATTAAAATATATATGCGATATACTCAACAAGCCCGAGAGCTATCGCAACATCCTCGCAGTGACCTTTACAAACAAGGCTACTGAAGAGATGAAGTCTCGTATCATCAACGAACTACACAACCTCGCAGACAACCGCAATAGCGATTACCTTGAGGAGATAGAAAAAAATACGGGACTAAGCCCTGCACAGATACGATCAAAGGCAGCTGTAGCACGCACGCAGATTCTGCACAACTTCTCACACTTTACCGTGCTCACCATAGACAGCTTCTTCCAACGCATCTTGCGCGCTTTTATCCATGAGTTGAGCCTCGACCTCGACTACAACATTGAACTCGATACCGACGCGATTCTTGAGCGCAGTGCCGACGACCTAATAGACACCATTACGAAGGACGAGAACAAAAAAGTCAAGGAGTGGTTATTATCATATGCCATGGAGCGTCTCAAAGGTGGTAATAAGTGGGATATGCGCAAAGACCTATGCTCTCTTGGCAGCGAGTTATTTAAGAATGATATAGCCAAGAGTGCCAGTGGAAGCGTTGACAAGGACACTTTAGAGAGTAACGTCAAAATTCTTGAAGAGCGCTACAACAATATATTAGATGAAATCAAGGAGCGAGCTCAAGAAGCTCTTGATATACTCAAAGCTAAGAAGTTAGTTGCAAGCGATTTCTATGGCAAAAATCGGAAGTTTATTACCTGCTTCAATGATTATGCAAAGGGCGAGATGGATAAAGGTCCAGACGACAAAATTATCGAAGCGTCACAAAATATTGAAAAATGGTATACAAAAGATAGTCCCCAAGAAGTCAAGGATGCAGCAAAAGAGCTACAACCCATATTGAAAGAGATATGTGATTTATACACTGATAACATTAAGTTAATCCATACAACGGAGCTACTACTCAAAAACTATCGTAGCTACGCACTTCTTAGCGACCTATACAAAAGCATAGATAACATCTGCAAGAACGAGCATATCATGGCTTTGGATAAGACCAAGGATATTCTCGCAGAGTTCATCAAGGATGATGTCAATGCTCCATTTATCTACGAGAAGGTAGGCAATCGCTTCACTCGCTATATGATAGATGAGTTCCAGGATACCTCTAAACGCGAGTGGGACAACATACGTCCACTCCTCGACGAGGCACTATCTTCAAACGAGGAGGATTCGGCCTCAGTATTTATTGTTGGCGACATCAAGCAGTCTATCTACCGTTGGCGTGGTGGCGAATGGCAACTGCTCAATACCAAGGTCAAAGAGGACTTAAAGCGCGGCAACCCCACCGTTGAGTCGCTTGCGACTAACCGCCGAAGTCTTCAAAACATCGTGGAGTTCAACAACCTATTCATGCGTAGCGTTGTTGATTGCGACAATAAGTTCATCAATGAGATGATAGATGAACAACTAAATAAAGAGAATATCACTGAGGCTACACACGACGAATATAAAAATATCATCGCCACCGCATATACGACTTGCGAGCAGGAGGTACACCGCAAAGACAAGCATGGTATTGCAGAGGTTACCATTTTTAATACAAGTGTCATCAAGGAGTCTCCTTTTATCGAGGCCATTGAGGATGCCTTACATCGTGGTTATCGCTATAAGGATATCCTTATACTCGTGCGCGGCAAGAGCGATAGTCGAAAGGTTGCAGAGCAACTCTACAAATATAAGAGTGAGAATAATCTAAACTTCAATATCCTCACATCCGACTCGCTTTCCATCGGTTCGTGCGATGTCATCAAGTTTATAATTGCCGTTATGCGCTTAGCCATCAACCCCTCCGATGATATTGAGCGTGGCATATACAACGGATACTTAGGCTACAAGTGTTATGGTGACAAGTTTAGTCCCGATGAGGAGCAACTATTGTCTAAGATTGGTCATCTCTCAGCACTGGAGGCCTTCGAACTAATTATCAAGGAGTTTGGACTAAACGTAGAGGGTAACGCAACCTACCTTCAGGCTATCCACGAGCAGATATTATCATTCTCAAGCAACCACATTGCTGACATCCAGCACTACCTCGCATGGTGGGAAGAGCACGGTAGTAGTGAGTCATTAAGCGTTGAAATGACTGACAACACTATAGAAATCACTACAATTCACAAGGCCAAAGGACTTGAGCGAGAGGTGGTTATTATTCCATACTGTAAATGGGATATGTTGCCAGCTGCTAATAAGCAAAACATCGTTTGGTCAGAAGCTAAAGAATCAGTAAAGGATGCGGCAAATATTGGCAAGTTCCCAGTAAACTATGGTCCTATGATGAAGGATTCTGCATTCGCCGAGGATTACTGGAAGGAGTATGTAATGAGTCATGTCGACGGCTTAAATCTACTCTATGTTGCTGTTACACGCGCCAAGAGAGAGTTATATATATATGTTCCTCTTAGTGATAAAGCACTCAAGGAAGAAACGCCCAAGGACAAAGAGGTTAATTACTCCAACGTATCGGGACTCATCTACCAAACTGTTAAAAAGTTGAAGGAGATGCCCATACAAAGTGGTTACAACTATAAGTTAGAGGGAGACGCTCCAGTGATTTTAGTTAACAATAATACTGACGAGACGAAGAACAAGAAGAGTAAGAAGAGTAAGAGCGATAACGCCAAGACCGTATTGCTACGATATTACTACGGCAAGAAAGCAGAGAGTTTTGTGCCTAAGCAAGAGTCTAGCAACGTTAAAGATATACGCCTCAAGGAGTATCCTACACACACACCGAAGGTTAATATATATCGCCACTTGGAACGCTTCACCCAGGAGGGTCTAAAACCTGGAACTACATCATGCGACTTGGGTATCAAGATGCACAAGACATTTGAAGGAGCTAATACAATTAACGACATCTACGAGTCTATAGAGCAGATGGTTAACAATGGTTACATCAAGCAGACTGAGGCCAAAAAACTACGCGCTGACATCGACAAGGCTACTGATAATAAATTAGTATCCGAGTGGTTTAGCGGCGAGTGGGATGTTGTGAAGTGCGAAGAGGAGCTATTATGCCAAGAGGGAACTATTCGCCCCGACCGCGTAATGATTAAGGGCGATAAAGTGGTCGTCGTAGACTACAAATTTGGTGCAGTGCCAGATAATGACCATCACGAGCAGGTTGCCAAGTATATATCAGCACTTCAAAATATGGGATGCTATAACACAATCGAGGGATATGTCTGGTATGTTCACCTCAATAAGATTGAAGCGAGCACACAAGAATAACCTAAGACGCTAAACCAAATAGATTATGGATATTAGAATCGGACACGGCTTCGATGTTCATGCATTGGCAGAGGGACTACGCCTCGTGCTTTGTGGCGTAGAGATTGAGCATACTAAGGGTTGTGTAGCACACTCCGATGGTGATGTTGCGATACACGCAATTTGCGATGCACTGCTTGGTGCTTTGGCGCTTGGCGACATCGGCAAACTCTTTCCCGATAGCGACCAGCAGTATAAGGGTATAGACTCGCGCAAGTTACTTAAACATGTGGTTGACATAGTAGCAGACAAAGGCTATTCTATCAGTAATATAGACTGCACTATCGCTATGCAAAGGCCCAAGCTTCGTCCACATATTGACACCATGCGTGAGCGCCTTGCAGAGGTTGTTGGCATCGATGTCAACCGTATATCAGTTAAGGCCACAACCACCGAGCGCCTCGGCTTTGAGGGGCGCGAGGAGGGTGTGTCCGCAACAGCCGTAACACTTCTTATCAAGGCCTGATGAGCATCGAGGAGATACGCAACTACTGCTTGAGCCTCCCCTACACCGAGGAGACAATGCCCTTCAACGACACGATAATTGTGTATAAAGTTGGAGGCAAGTGGTTTGCCGTGACCGACCTCGAGGCAAACAGCAAGGTTGTAGTGAAGTGCGACCCCGACATCGCTATAGAACTACGCGACAGACACGAGGAGATAACCGAGGCTTGGCATTTCAACAAGCGTCATTGGAATGCCATCTCGTTGCGTGGCGACCTTGCCGAGAGTTTTATCTATGAGCAGGTCTACAACTCCTATATGTTGGTCATAAACAAGAATGTAACACCCCGCGCACTGCGCATGGAGATTCTTGAGGCGGTAAAGGAGCACAACACAAAGGCTACACGCCACATATAATAGCGATTTGCAGTAAGAAGTAAAAAAATTTTGGATAATTAAGTTAAAAGTCGTATATTTGCGACGTCTTTTCAAAAGATCAGGTTGCTCGGATGGTGGAATAGGTAGACACGCCGGACTTAAAATCCTGTGGGCAGTAATGCCCGTACCGGTTCGACCCCGGTTCCGAGTACTTGCAGAGGATTCGTTTTCACGAATCCTCTTTTTTTGTTTTTACTCTAGCAATAAAAAAATGGGTCAGACACAAATCTAACCCAATTCTCTATACCTATATAGTATAAACTACTCACCAACGAGGATACGACCGCAGTACTCGCAAACGATAAGCTTCTTACCCTGACGGATATCCACCTGACGCTGGGGAGGGATACGGTTGAAGCAACCACCACAAGCGTCACGAGTAACTGTTACTACAGCCAAGCCATTGTGAACATTCTTGCGAATACGGTTGTATGCAACGAGCAAACGCTCATCGATAGGCTCCTTAGCCTTCTCAGCCTTAGCTGTAAGGTCTGCAACCTGCTGAGCAGTCTCTGCCTCGATAGAGTCAAGCTCCTCCTTCTTCGCCTTGTAGTCGATGTTGCGCTCCTCAAGAGTAGCGTTAGTCTGCTCGATGATAGCCTTCTTTGCCTTGATGCCTGTAGAGTACTCCTTGAGGCGCTTCTCAGCAAGCTCAATCTCAAGCTCCTGATACTCAATCTCCTTGGTGATAGCATCGAACTCGCGGTTGTTACGCACGTTGTTCTGCTGCTCCTTGTAGTTTGCAATCATGATCTTAGCCTGGTCAACCTCGCGCTTACGCTGACGTGTGAGCGAGTTGAGCTCCTCGATCTCTGCATTGATATTCTCAACACGAGTATTGAGGCCTGCAAGCTCATCCTCAAGATCCTGAACCTCGAGGGGCAATTCACCCTTTATCTTGTTAATCTCGTCGATCTGTGAGTCAATCTTCTGCAACTCATAGAGTGCCATAATCTTCTCCTGCATCGAGTAGTCAACATCGTTTGTCTTCTTCTGTGCCATATTATATAATTTTAGTTATTTTCGGTTGTATCGTTAGACTAAGTAGTGAACCGGATTGCGAGAGCATACGCTCTTGCGAACGGCAAAGTTACACATTTTTTTTGATAATACATCATTTATGATGCGAATTGCGCAAAATTCGCTCTCAAAATGACCAATATCCATCAAAACCATACGATTTTCGCCACACATAAAGTCGTTATATCGCAAATCTGCGGTGATATATACATCGGCCTCTGCAGCCATGGCGGCATCAATAAGCGAGCGACCCGAGCCTGTGCATATTGCCACACGGCGCACCATCATATCCTCCGAAGGGATATCACTGTAGCGCACTGCGCCCACGTCAAATATAGCCTTAACACGATTCATAAAGGCCATGACACCCTCAGCACGAGAGAGCGTACCCACTACACCAAAGCCCGCATCGGCATTATCTCTGCGTGGCTCAAGCACCGACATAGCATCGAGACCTATCATCGAGCCAAGTTGCCAACTCATGCCATGTGGCGTGCTATCAAGATTTGTGTGCGCAGCATACAGCGCAATACCCTTGCGAATGGCGCGCTCAACACAACGCTCAACATAGGTTGCCGAGTTGAAGCGCTTGAGTGGCGAGAAGATTATGGGGTGGTGCGTGATGATAAGATCGCAACCCTCACGCTCCGCCTCGTCGAGCACCTCCTCCGTCACATCAACTGCCAAGAGTACGCCCTTAACTTCGTCATCCAGACGACCTACGATAAGACCCGAATTATCGTAACTCTCCTGTAGTGACAATGGTGCAAACTCCTCAATAGCTGAGACTATATCTCTGATTTTCATACTCCGTTAGCAACTAAAAGAGTGACTGCTCATAGAAGGGGAACAACTCCTTAACCTCCTCATTCTTCTTCGCACGACCGCGACGGCGTGTCACTGTGGGCTGCTCAGCGGGTGTAGCGTCAACATTCGCTGTCTCCTTGCGTGGGCGACCACGACGACGAGGTGCAGGCTCTGTAGCGGGCTCCTCCGCGGGCATCACCACAACCTCTGGTTCGGGAGTGGTCACCGCAGCAACAACCTCAGCCTTTGCCTCCTGCTCTACGTCAGAGATTAACTCTGCAACCGCCTCAATTGGTGCCTCATACTCAATGGGGCTATTGTCACCCAACGACTCGCGCACCTCCACAAGCATAGCACGAATATTCTGCAAACGCTCCAGGATTGAGACATCACGCTTCACGCTCTTGTTGCGTCGCTTCATGGCGCTATTAGCACCCTCAAGCGTCATACCCTTCTCCTTGACAAGGTGGTAGATAAGCTTGAAATTCTCGATATCAGAAGGGGTAAACATACGGTTACCCTTCTTATTTTTATGAGGTTTGATGCAGTCGAACTTCGACTCCCAATAGCGGATAAGCGATGCGTTAACATCGAACATCTCCGTAACCTCACCCATAGAATATAACAACTTTGCCATATCTCTTATATTATAATTTTACTATTCTCAAATCTTTGGGATACATATTGTTGCATCGCGCACCAATGCGTTTCACAAAGCCAATGGGCACACCCTTATACCCCACTACGTTTATACCATCATCGAACTGCGCTGCAGCGATATCGTTACGACGCAAATAGTCGAGAGCATCCTCCAACGACACATCGACCATGGGCACTACATCTCTATTTAGTCCAACATATAATGCCAATGGGTGTTCGGGTTTAAGCTTCTGCTTGAAGATGCGACCCATCGCAACACCCGAGTAGACCACCGACAGGTTTTCCGATAGTGTCACAATAGACTCGGCAACTGCACTATTATAGGCGTATATATCCTCGCCGACCATCATAAACGCATGCTCCGAGGCATCATCCACCCAGCGCGACAACTCCTTTACATCGGCCTTTGCACACTGACTAAAGAGCTTACGTCGTGCCTTAGGCATACTGCGCCTAACCGCGCCATCACACTTGCGTGCTATGGCCGCAAAGAAACCCTCACCACGCGCCTTGTGCGGATAGAAGTGGAAACACTGAAATGCGCCAATATCACTGCGCACGATGCCCCACTCTTCCTCCGTATCTACCCTTTCTGCCGACTCCAACTCTTCGCCATACTCAGACATAAGCCACTCTACAACACCTTCATCCTCAGTAGGATTAAAGGTACAAGTGCTATATATCAGCGTACCTCCTGGACGTAACACGCGCCACGCCTCGGCAAGAATCTCTCTCTGACGCTCAGCACATATATCGGGTGACGACGCAGTCCACTCCGAGCGCGCCTCATCCATCTTGCGAAACATACCCTCACCCGAGCATGGAGCATCAACAGCCACCACATCAAACCAATGGGTAAAAGCACCAATATGGGCAGGCTCGTTGCATGTAACAACGACATTACCCATACCCCAACGCTGAACATTATCGGCAAGTGCCATAGCACGACTATGGCTGATATCGTTTGCCACAACCAAGCCTTTGCGACCCACAAGCGTTGAGTATATCGTGGTCTTACCACCAGGCGCAGCACACATATCGAGCACACGCTTGCCCTCCATATCGTGGTTAG
The DNA here is from genome assembly GCA_045634725.1 of Alistipes sp. Taxonomy (GTDB): domain Bacteria; phylum Bacteroidota; class Bacteroidia; order Bacteroidales; family Rikenellaceae; genus Alistipes. Next base: position 27,049 of record JAZRAT010000120.1, read on the forward strand.
CAAGCAGATGCGCTACAAACTGCGACGATGCCTCCTGCACATAGTATGCACCGCCATGGAGCAGTGGATCAAGCGTAAACTGCGGACGCTCAGCAAGATACTTACCCCACTTACACCAACCCACAGCCTCACCATCGAAGCACTCGGCGGGCTTAGCTGGGTTTAGGCGGATAGAGACTGCAGGCTCGGTGTCGAGAGCCTCAAATAGCCTCTCGGCATCTGCACCAAGCGTCTCGCGCATGGTCTCCTCAAATCGTTCTGGTAGTGGCGTACGCATAACTTAAAGCTGACGTTTACCTGTACACATCTCCTCGACCGATGCGCAGATGCGGTCGATAATCGAGGGATCGGCAACGAAGTCATCGACATCCTTGTCAACAACCAACACACGACCCTCGTAGATATTATCAATCCAGTTGTTGTACTTCTCGTTCAAGCGACTGAGGTACTCTTCGTCGATATTCTGCTCATAATCTCTACCGCGCATCTTAATCTGCGAGATAAGCGTGGGGACGCTTGCCTTGAGATAGATAAGCACGTCGGGCTTGGGGAGAAGTGTCTGTTCGATATTAAACATCTTCATGTAGGTATCGAAGTCACGGCTCGCCATAAGGCCCATAGAGTGAAGGTTATCAGCGAAGATGTGAGCATCCTCATATATTGTGCGGTCCTGAACAACATTATCCGACTCATCGGCAAGCATCGTCAGCGTCTGCTGAATACGGCTACCAAGAAACCACAACTGAAGATGGAACGACCAGCGACCCATATCGTCGTAGAAGTCACTGATGTAGGGATTGGCCAAATCCTCATAATAGGCCTTTGCGCCATAACGCTTTGTAAGAATCTCGGTAAGCGTAGTCTTACCGCTACCAATATTTCCTGCAATCGCTATATACATAGTGGTTAGTGTTTTATATTATTTTATTTACTATATCACTTTAGTTGAAGAACTCAGCAACTCGCATGATAGAATCGGGCATAGCGAACACCACAACTCTATCGAAGGCATTAATCTGCGTTGAGCCCACTGCGATGAACACCCTATCACCACGCACTACGCCACCAACCATCGTATCTTCGGGCAAACCGAGTTCATCAATGGGGTGCTTCGTAGCGGGCGAGTTAGGTTTGACGATAAACTCCAAAACCTCAGCCTGACTACCCGTAAGACACTTAATAGCCTGCACATCAGTAGTCATCGTAAAGCGGAAGATGTTGGACGCCGTTACGAGCTTCTTGTTGATGATTGTGTCGACACCGATACTCTCGGCAAGCGAGATGTAGTTGATGTTCTCGACCTCGGCGATAACCTTCTTCACGCCCATACGCTTTGCAAGCATCGCTGCAAGAATGTTTGTCTCGCTACGACCCGTAACAGCCACAAAGGCATCCATGCCTGCAATATCCTCCTCAATCATAGCCTCGGTATCACGACCATCCTCATTGATAATGAGCGTCTTATCGAGCATCTCAGCCAAACGATAAGCCTTATCGGCGTTGTAGTCTACGAGCTTAACGTTTATCTTGTTCTGCAACTCGTTTGCGATGCGGACACCGATACGCGAGCCACCTAGAATCATCATGTTGCGAATGTCGACCTGACTATTTCCCGAGAGTTCAACAACGCTTTGCGTAGCATGATGGCGCGCAATTATGTAGACCATATCCTCCTCCTCGTAGCGATCCTCGGGGCCAGGGATAATGGTGCGCGAGCCTCGCACAATAGCCACGGCACGATACTCCAAATCCTCATCTGCGCCCTCCTCGACAACCTTGCGACCAAGAAGTGGTGAGGTAAGTTCAAGCTTAAATGCCACCAACGAGAGCTTTCCCGCAGCAAAATCCATATACTCGGTTGTTGAGGTATGACCAAGGAGATTAATAACCTCGCGTGCTGCAATCTGCTCTGGATAGAAGAGATAGTCGATGCCCATATCGATGAATATCTCCTTGCTGTTGGGCTCAAGATACTCGTTACTATCGACACGTGCAATAGCCTTGCGGGCACCAAGTTGCTTCGCCATAACGGCCGAGAGAATGTTGTCATTCTCCACAGAACGCACAGCAATAAAGAGGTCGCACTTTCTGACACCTGCCTTACGCAATACCGAGAACTGCGTTGTATCACCCTCGGTGGTCTCAACGTCCACGAGGCTACCAACCTCGGCCAACGCCTTGGGGTCTACATCCGCAACGGTTATGTCGTGACCATTACCACTGAGCATCTTTGCAAGGTGTGTACCCATATCACCCGCACCAGCAATTACTATCTTCATATATTAATCAAGTGAATATAAACCAATTATATACGGCCGTCACCTCATGACGAACTATAACATTTGCAAATTCAACTGCAAATATATAAATTTGCGGCAGAAAAACAAAGTTTTTACACAAGAAACGTTATGTCATCAATTTTAGTAACCATAATTGCCGCTATCGCAGTGGTTGGCTTCTTCGCTTTGGCAATGTCGCTGACCTACATTTTCAAGGGTCACCACATCGAGTCGGAGATATCGACGAACCCCAACATGAAGAAGATGGGTATCAAGTGCGCAGTGCAGGAGACTCGCGAGGATATGGGTCTCAACGATTGCGAGGATGGAGGTTCGAGTTCAGGTCTCTGTACGGGTAACTGTGCAGGATGCGATATCGACCACAACGAAGCAACAAAAAAGAGCGAGTAACTATGCCGCACGCAGAGAATAACACATGGCTATGTCGCAACTGCAACACTCTTGTTAGCAGCGAATTGAACATATGCCCCTCATGTAAAGCTTTACGTCCCGAGGAGGAGCATGCAGGCGAGCCTACGCCCGAGGGCGTTGCGCAGGAAATAGTCGTTGAAAACTACGCTAATACGACACCCGAGACAAAGTCAAAATACAACTTCCGAGAGTCCATTTTGACAACCTTTGCCGATATATTTCTCACACTCGGAATGTTGTTAGTCGTGGGCGTACTCATCGCTCCAATGTTCATAGAGTTACCCTACGCCGACTACACCGTCACACTTGCCTCGGCGTGCATTGCCGTGGCGCTCGGAGCGGTCGTTCTAACCACATGGGCACTCCTTCGCACCATAGTTGACATCTCGCGTCGCACACGCGAAATGCACGAACGCTAGTAGATTACCACTACACAAAAATAACAGAGGCCGCCAAGAGAGTTGACGACCTTTGTTCATATATATAATAGAGCACCGGTGCTACTCTATCGCAATAAGTTTCATCTCATCCTTGTTGTCACCACCCTCGCGCTTGGGCAGACGGATATTAAGCACGCCATGCTTCATCTTCGCCTTGATATTGTCGCGGTCAACGCTCTCGGGGAGGTTGAATATCTGGCGGAATGAGGTGTAGGTGAATTCACGACGAAGGTAGTGGTGCTGCTCATCCTTTTTGCAGTCATCATCGCCACAACAATCCTTTGGTTTCTCGTCGTGCTCGGCGACCTTATCGAGACATACGATAAGCTGATTGTCGCCATTGAGTTCGATTTTGAAATCATCCTTGGTCATGCCTGGCGCAGCAATCTCAATCTTAAACTTCTTATCCGTCTCGATGACATTGATCGCTGGCGTGGTGCTACGCTTTGGAAAGACGTCGGGCCATTGGTCATAGAAGAGGTCACCGAAGACCCCTGGGAGTCGATTTAATTTCTTAACTGGCATCATAATTTTAATTGTTTTAGTGTTAAACTCACCCCGATACTAGCAAATTACGCGCCCAAGTGCTATTTTTTTAGTCGAAATGTTTGTTGTTTGAAAAAATGTTCGTAAATTTGCGCGCTAAAAAACCCAAATGGGTTGAGCGTAATTAATTTTTAACCAATAAATTTTATAGCAAAATGGCTGTTAAAATTCGTTTGGCACGTCACGGTAAGAAGGGTTATGCTTTCTACCACATCGTTGCCGCAGATA
>JAZRAT010000121.1:0-34471 GCA_045634725.1 Alistipes sp.
CGGCGCTCCTTGATACGTGCCTTCTTACCTGTAAGGTCACGCAAGTAGTAGATACGTGCACGACGTACTACACCATACTTGTTCACCTCGATCTTGTCGATGTGGGGTGAGTACAATGGGAAGATACGCTCAACGCCTACACCGTTAGATACCTTACGGATTGTAAACATCTTAGTACGGCCTGAACCCTTAATCTGGATAACTACACCACGGAAGCTCTGGAGACGCTCCTTGTTACCCTCGACGATACGATAAGTTACGGTGATAGTATCACCAGCCTCAAACTTGGGCACATCGTTCTCGCCCTTTGCCCACATCTGCTCGTTTACGAGTCTGATCAATGCATCTTTGTTCATTGTTGCAACAAAATAATTAAATGTTTATCGCTCAACATTATCGCTGTGTTGGCGCTACCATATTGCCACCTTCGACAATAATCCTTGTGTTGCTGGGTTTGTGCTCGGCATTGCCAAGCCCCCCCACAAACTGCGCCTTCACCCATTATAAGAGGTTGATACGGGCTGCAAAGGTATGCAAATATTTTTATTCTACAAAATATGTGTGCTAAAAAATACTCTGTCTCAACGCTTTTCGCGTCAAATAGTCGCGGTATAGCTCCACAAAGTCGGCAGCATCGCCCACATCCGTGCGCTCGAAGCGTATGGGCTCGGAGATGTAGAGCTCGCCGACATAGCCGTTCTCATCCTCAGCCAAGCCACACACAACATACTCGTTGCCATAGGTGCATAGCGCCCAATCGGGTGATGAGGTGTAGGAGTACTCAAGTAGGCTCTGACGTATCTCCGCCTCGCTATACTCCTTCGCAACATCACTGCGGAAGATGTCAAAATGTAGTGAGGGTGAGGGCATTGTCGTCTCCACCTCTATAGACATGAAGTAGTCGGCATAGCCCACAAAGGCACTGTAGTATGGCTCGAGTGCCACCACCTCGCCGAGGTCGTAGGCCGTGGTTCTAACGGCGGTTATGTTGTTCTTACCCTCGCCATCCTCAAGCGTCGTGAAGCGGTAGAGGAAGAGGTCTGTGGTTGCAGCACCCGCGTAGTAGCCATATACCGCCAATATAAACTCTGTGTCGGGTGGCAACTGCGAGATATGCTCACGATACTCGCCCGTAAGCTCAAGTGGTGCATACTTCGTCATCACCCACTCCAACTGCTCCTCCAAGTCGCCTTCGGGGAGGTTCTTGGCATACATCAGCACCGCGGTGTAGGGCTCATCGCACGAGGGTGTGATGGTTACATCCACCGAGCGGGGACGTATATTCTCGAAGCGCGCCGTAAAGGTCATATCGGAGCGCTCGACGTTTCCTGTTGTGAAGTATGTGACGATGGGCTTCGACACCACCATGGGGACGTTACCCTCGTCGGATGCTATGCCATAGGTTAGAGCCATGTAGCGGTGGTTGGCGTTTAGCGTCTTATGAAACGATGCCACGCCCTTGTATCCGAGCTGCTGCATGATGGCCTCGGGGCTCTTCTCCTCGTAGTAGTACAGGTGGTCGGAGATGTAGAAGAAGGCCTCTGCCACACCTACCTCCGCCTCCTGGGTGAAGGGTAGCCCCTGCTCGATATATCCCGCCTCGGTGTCCTCGATAATCTGCACGGCGTAGTAGCCATCCCACGTCTTGGGCGTTACGCTAAATACCACCTCGGGGCCCTCGGCAACAATCTCTACGTCGAACTCCTCTATTGTGCGCTCGGGCAAGCGCTCATCGATAAGGGTATAGGCAACGGGTGTCACACACTCATACTCATCGCCACGCAGGTATATGCCGTAGGCGTAAACGACATAGTCGCGCGCAGGGGATAGGTCCTGCCACACACGCACCTGCTTGCCACATACCGCAAGTTTACTCTTGGTCAGGAACTCCTCGAGGCTATCTCCGTTTGTTATGTAGCTGTTGTATTGCACGAGGTCTGCGGCTACGAGCTCCTCCACGGAGGTTATGTTCATGCCCGTAAGGTAGCTCCTCTCGGCCATCGTCACTACATAGAGCATATCGTCGCTCTGGGGTGTGATGGTTACCTCGCACTCCGAGTAGTCGAGGCTCGTAACCTCAATATCGAGATACTCGCCCTCAGATGCGCTCTGCTTAACCACAAATTGTGGCGTCTCGGAGGTAGATATATGGCGTAGCGTCACGACCGCCTCGCGGGGTACGGAGGTGTCGTTAGGTAGCACCCTGAAGCTTATCGTGCCAAGTGTGGTGTTGTCAATATCGGCTATCCACTCCGCCTCGGTCACTGCAACGGGGTTTATGCCGTTGGTCTGGGCTATGGTGTAGTTCACCTCGAAGTAGCCACCTATGGCTGTCGCCTCTATTGCAGTTGCCTCGACACCGAACGAGGGTTTTGTATCTATCTCATGCTCAGCGCATGATACAACAAGTAGGGTAATAAGCAGTGTCGAAAATAGTCTGCGCATGGTTACAAATATTTAACTGCGGGCATCGAGCGCATCACGGGTATCTCGCCATCCTTCGACTCCACGGCAAAGACGATGACCATGTAGTCCTTATCCGACGAAAGTTGCATGTTGATGCTCTTTGGACCCTTGTAGCAGTTCGATCTGAGATACTGCTCCGCGCTATAGCCACCCTTTATGGCGTTGCGCGCTGAGGTGTAGAAGTTTGTGGCGATGCTCTTTATGGTGTAGTCGTTGAGCCTATCGCCAGGAGGTGTGTAGAGGATGTTATCCTCAGGCACTATCTGCACGGCGTAGTAGCCATCCCAGTTCTCGGGTGTCACGCTAATCATGGCTGTGCCGTTGGAGAACGATGCCGAGATGTTGAAGCTCACGTCATACATCGTGGGCATGGGGATGTCGACGATTGAGGTGTGCAGAGGCGTAGTCATGGTGTAGCTATTGCCGTTAAACTCAATGCCATAGCTGTAGATTGTGTATGTGGCACCTGGCTGCATGCCCACAAATTCGCGCTCGGCATCACCGCTATATATGAGCTGGGGAGTCACACGTCCCATAAGCTCCTCGAGGGTCATGTTGTTGCGCTGGGCAAGGGCGAGGTAGCTATCCATCTCGTTTGCCACGAATACCGCGCCATCGGTGATACCTGTCTGCTTGAAGTACTCGCTGTCGATGATGTTTGCCATGTATGGTCGCTTGGGGTCGCGGGGCATGTACTGCACCTTGCAACTCTTGTATGTAACATCCGACACGCTGAACTTAAAGTCGTTAAGAGGCTGTTTGTCCTGTGTGATATATACTCGCAAGGGCTTCTTCATGCCCTTGTAGTTAATCGTTACGAAGCCCATACGCTGCTCGGGGCTGTCGCTCTCGGCGATGCGTAGCATAATCTGGTAGCTGTTGATGTCGATGGCTGTAATCCACTCTACGTTGCTTGTCACCTCGGGCATAGCACCCTTCACGGGGTTTGTCACGGCATAGAAGATGGGGACGTCGCCACCATCACCCGTCAGGCTAATCTCGTAGATGTCGAGCTCCATAACGGGAGGGTTGTTGGGGTCTACCTGTGGCTCACAACCCGCAAACACCATGGCTATGAGGCTCAGAGTCGCTACAAAAAGGCTCTTGATATGTTTCATAATTCTCATTGTATATATCCTTGTTACTTACTATTAATCACTATCTTAGCACTCTTCAAACCCTTTGAGCGTGCAGTGAGTGTAATCTTGCCAGGTGTGTCGTTGCTCTCGACGATGGCTGTCATCATACCGCTGAATACTCTCATGCGTGGTTCGTGAAAGAGCTCCAACGATACCGAGTTGCCGTTAGCACCTGCGCGGTAGTGACCCTCGCCCGCTACGCTAAACTCGATGAGGTTGTCGGCTGCGGGGCAGAGGTTGCCATCCTTGTCCACCACGCTCACGGTTACGAATGCCAAGTCCTTGCCGTTGGCCTCGATTGTCGCGCGGTCTACCGATAGCTCAATATGGTGGGGCTTGCCTGCGGTCTTAACCTCACGCTCTGCAACGGCCTCGCCCGACTCGTTGTATGCCACAACCTTCACAGTGCCGGGCTCATACTTCGTATCCATCCACATCAGGCGGTAGCGCGACTGGCGCTTGAGTGCCTTCTCCGACTCCTCATCCCATGAGTTCTCGAGCGTCACCGACGTATCCTTCGCGCGCACACCCTGGCTCACGCCGTTGATGAACAACTCGGCCGAGGGGTAGTTTGTATATACGAAGATGGGTGTTGTCTCGCCCTCGCGACCTGGCCATGTCCAGTGGGGTAGGATGTGGAGTGTCTCCTCCGCTTTGTTCCAGTGGCTGCGGTAGAGGTAGTAGCGGTCTTTGGGGAGTCCAGCAAGGTCTACAATACCGAAGAGCGATGAGTGGCTTGGCCAGTTGGTGTAGTAGGGTGTAGGCTCGCCAAGGTAGTCGAAACCTGTCCACACGAACTCGCCGATGCAGCAGTCGTAATCCTCGTGCCACATCCAGTCATCCTCCGGTAGGTTTGACCACGAGCAGTGCTCCACATCGTACGATGAGGACTGGTGGTCGTCGTATGTAGCCATCGAGCGGCGCTCGACGGGGAACTTATATACACCGCGGCTACTTACCGTTGAGGCGGTCTCCGTGCCGAGTATAATCTGCTGTGGCAATGCCTGATAGCTATTACCATAGTGCCATGGGCGGTAGTTGAAGCCCGCCACATCCATCATCGCCGCCATGTTGTTGTAGACGACATTGTGAGGCTGGTCCATGCCCTGTGTGACATAGCGCGTAGGGTCCTCGCGGTGGCATATGTCCTGCAAGAAGCGTGAGAGCTTGGGACCCCACATCTTGTCACCCTGGTCGGGCACCTCGTTGCCTATGCACCACATCACGACGCTGGGGTTGTTGCGATAGTGGTGGATGAGGTTTACAAGGTCGCGCTCTGCCCACTCGTCGAAGTGTTTGTGGTAGCCATTCGAGAGCTTGGGTGTGCGCCACTCGTCGAAGGTCTCGAGCATAAGCATCATACCCATCTCGTCGCACGCCTCCACAAGCTCGGGCGCTGGCATGTTGTGCGAGGTGCGGATTGCGTTGCAACCCATCTCCTTCATTATGCGTATCTGACGACGTATCGCAGCGTCGTTTACCGCAGCACCCAATGGGCCGAGGTCGTGGTGGTTGCATACGCCCTTGAACTTCGCGGGCTCGCCATTTATGAACATACCCTCGTCGGGGATGATTTCGAGCGTGCGGATACCGAAGCGTGTAGAGTACTCATCCTTAAGCTCTGCACCAGCGTAAATCTTTGATTTTGCGTAGTATAGCGCGGGGTTGTCGACACTCCAAAGCTCGGGCGCAGTGATGTCAAACTCCTGCTCGAAGAGCGTGTTGTCGTAACGGCTAAGCGTTGCCTCGTTTGTTGCAACAATCTCTCCCGCGGGGTTTACGATGTCGGTTACGATGCGGTAGATGCCACGGTCAGCACCCTCGGGTGTTGTGAGCTTTGTGCGAAGCTCCACCTTTGCCAACTCCTTGGTTACGATGGGCGTTGTGAGCTGCGTGCCCCACACGGGAACATAGGCATCCTCGGTTACTACGAGGTGTACATTGCGATAGATACCCGCACCTGGATACCAGCGCGATGACTCGTTCTCGTTCTCGAGGCGCACAGCGAGGGTGTTCACCTCGCCCGCCTTGATGTAGGGGGTTATGTCGAAGTGGAAGGAGTTGTAGCCATAGGGCCAGTAGCCCACCTCCATACCATTTACATATACGCACGCGTGACTCATGGCGCCGTCAAAGATGAGCGTTGCGCACTTGCCCTCATCGAACGCGGGGACCTCGAAGTCAAGACGATACCATCCCACACCTACGAAGGGTAGACCTCCCGTACGTCCTGCGTGCTCCATTGCCTCCTTCTGACCATCCTGTGTGATGGCTACGTTCTGGCGGTCGTTGTGTATGCTGAATGGGCCATAAATTGCCCAGTCGTGGGGTACGGTCACCTCCTGCCATGCCTTGTCGTCGTAATCTTCGGCCACGAACTCTGCGCTATCCTCGCGCGTGAAGCGCCAACCGCGCTCCAAGAGTTGCTCTGTGCGTGTCTGCGCCTCGGCGGTGAAGATTGTCGCCATGGCAACCAATGCTAGTAATGCTCGTCTCATATTGTAGTTAGTTTTATTTCGGTTGATGGTTATCTCTGCTGACGGCGGAACTCGGCAAGTATGATGCCCGTAGCCATCGCTACGTTTAGCGACTCCGAGGTGGGTGCATCAGCGGGATATGGCGGAATTAACAGGCGGTGTGTCAATGCCTTGCGCGTCTCGTCGGTTATGCCACGACCCTCGTTGCCCATAACGATGATGCCACTCGAGGCGAGCTTCTCATTGTAGATGTTGCCTCCGTCGAGGAGTGTGCCGTATATGTTAAGTCCCTCGCGGTGTGCCTCCTGTAGCAGTGCGGGGAGGTTGTCGGTGTAGTGCACCCTCACACGAAGTATAGCACCCATAGTTGCCTGAATGACCTTGGGATTAAAGCAGTCGGCCGTATCGCGCGAGCAGATGATGTCTTCGACGCCAAACCAGTCGGCAAGGCGTATGATAGTGCCGAGGTTGCCTGGGTTCTGCACGCCATCGAGGGCGATGGTGAGCTTGCCATGCAGATTCGCTAATGATAGTTTATGGTTGGGTTGCTCCACGACGGCGAGGGTGTCGTTCGCACTCTTAAGTTGCGATATGCGCTCCATCTCGCGATGGTCTACGACTTCGATGTTCTTGCCCTTGAGGTCGTGGCGTGTGGTGTAGATACGGCGCACAACGAATTTCGAGGCGAGTATCTCCTCGGTAAGTTTGCTGCCCTCGGCGACAAAGAGTCGCTCCTGGTCGCGCACACGCTTCTCGGCAAGTGAACGCACAAATTGTATGTCGGCCTTTATCATCGCTTCTCCTCTATGTTAAATGTCATGCCCTCTTCGGCAATATCGCTATTGGGGAATATTGTTCTGCACTCCTCGACCAATGGCTCGTGGCTCTTATATCGCGACGAGAAGTGTCCTATGATAAGTCTCTTAGCCTCGGCCTTGGCGGCTACCTTTGCTGCCTCAATGGTAGTGGAGTGTCCACGCCCCTTAGCAAACATAGTCTCACGGCTCGAGTATGTCGTTTCGTGGTATAGCAGGTCTACGCCCTGCACGCGCTCTGCAGCCTTGGCTGAGTAGGCGGTGTCCGAGAGGTAGGCGTAGGAGCGAGCCTGATAGGGGATGTAGGTGAGTTCCTCGTTGGAAATGACCTCGCCATCCTCGAGTGTTATATCCTCGCCACGCTTTGCTGCCACAATCTGGGCTATCGAGAGCCCGTATTTCTTAATCTTGAACTTGTCGACGTTGCGCTCTGGTTGCTTCTCCTTGAAGAGGTAGCCCGCCGTGGGTACCCTATGGCGCAGAGGTATCGACCACACCTCGAGGGTGTTGTTCTGCATGATTATTGCGTGCTCCGTAGTGCGCACCTCGTGCCACTTAACCTCGTATGGGAGGTCGTCCCAGAAGTAGCGACGGTGGTACTCCAATATCTCACCCATGGGCGCGGGAGCATATATGTCCAGGGGTGTGCGCTTGCCCTCCAAGCCGAGGGTTGCGATAAGCGGAAAGAGACCGAAGCAGTGGTCTCCGTGCAGGTGTGAAATAAATACAGCCCTAAGGCGCAGCGGATTTATGCCGCGCCTTATGAGCTGCTGTTGTACACCCTCACCTGCATCCACGAGGTAGTATTGCTCGTTGAGGTTTACTACCTGAGAGGATGGGTGGGCGTGTGGTGTAGGTTTAGCAGAAGAGTTACCGAGTATGGTTACGCTAAACCCCATGTATTACTGTGCAAGCAACCAACGCTCGCAGTCCAAAGCTGCGATACAGCCTGAGCCTGCAGCAGTGATAGCCTGACGATAGTGAGGATCCTTAACGTCGCCCGCAGCGAATACACCCTCAACAGATGTCTTAGATGTGCCAGGAACAACCTTGATGTAGCCCTGCTCGTCGAGCTCGAGCTGACCCTTGAATACCTCTACGTTGGGGTGGTGGCCAATAGCAAGGAAGAAGCCCATGATATCCAAAACGCGCTCCTCGCCAGATGTGCTAACCACGCGTACGCCTGTTACGCCATCCTCGTCGCCGAGAACCTCAGCGGTGTTGTGCTCGAACAATACCTCGATGTTAGGAGTGTTGAACACACGCTCCTGCATAGCCTTTGAAGCACGGAGGTAGTTCTTACGAACGATGAGGTAAACCTTCTTGCAGATAGATGCAAGGTATGTAGCCTCCTCGCAAGCAGTGTCACCACCACCTACAACAGCTACATCCTGCTTGCGGTAGAAGAAACCGTCGCAAGTAGCACATGCGCTAACGCCCATGCCACGGAACTTTGCCTCAGACTCCAAGCCGAGGTACTTTGCTGATGCACCTGTACATACGATAACTGCCTCTGCCTCGATCTCGTGCTCGTGGTCTACGACAGCCTTGAATGGACGCTTTGAGAGGTCGATGTCGGTGATGATGCCCTTGCGAACATCTGCACCAAAGCGCAATGCCTGCTGACGGAGGTCCTCCATCATTGCAGTACCTGTGATGCCCTGAGGATAGCCAGGGAAGTTCTCGATCTCGGTTGTTGTTGTGAGCTGACCACCAGGCTCGATACCCTCATAGAGTACGGGTGGGAGGTTAGCGCGTGAAGTGTAGATAGCCGAGGTGAAACCTGCAGGGCCGCTACCAATGATCAAAACTTTTACTTTCTCCATAGTTCTGGTTGTTTTAGTTATAATTAAGTTTAGATGTCTATATATGTTTCAAACTGTATTTTATCGTGTGTTGAGGAAGTCGGCCACCTGCTCGCCCTCGTCGCGGAAGTCGTAGCCATAGCCCACCATCATATCGAGACCTGCATCGCGCTCGCGGTCTGCCTCTGTCTCCTGGCGCATGCGCTTGAGGATGTTCTCTGCCGAGGCAATCATCTCGTCTACTTCCTCCTTCGATGGTGCATAACCCATAAGCGAGCTTAGCACATCGTAAGCGTATGCTGCGGCCATATTGTTGTAACGCCTATGCCAAGCGTTTAGCTCCTCGGTAATAGCGTCAAGCGTGAGCTCGCCCTGCGCTATGCGACGCAAGAGTGCCTCTGTGGTACCCAGCGGAAGGTACTGTCCCGCGAGGTCTATCCACTCTGTGTGGTCATACTCCTCGGCGGTGTAGTCTCCCGCGCGAAGCATCACACCCAACGATGCCGCAATGGCGCTGTTGTAGAGCTTGAGGCTTCGTGGTATCATAGATGCACGTATCGTGGTGCGGTTGTAGCTATATGTCTTGGCCTCGGGGTCGCGCTCCTGAAGGCGCGTCAGGGCATCCACACCGCGCATCATCTTACCCGTAACAAAGGGGTTGAACTCCTCGAAGCATATGTTGTCACGCTTAAGGCTACGCTTGTCGCGCGATTTCCACTTCTCGATGTCGCGGATTGTGCCGTAGCTCTTCAACGAGAGTGCGGGCATAAGCAACGTGTAGCCATCCTCCTCCACGAGGTATGAGTAGGGCATATCCTGTGTGTCGTGGTGGCGTGTGTGACGACCCAGCACCACGGTATAGGGTCCCTCAATCGAGGGCGCCATAACGTAGGCACTACTTCCGAACTTCGTGCCTCGCTGGTGTACGGCCTGGTGCACAGCGCCACTCTTGAAGAGGTGGTTAGACTGATTTGTGCCGCTACCAGCATTGAAGAAGGAGAAGATGCCCGCAATGAGCAACGACGACTTGTGGTGCGACACGGTGAAGGGTCCCGCAAAAACTGATGCCGCCTCGCCATTCTCGCAGTGGCAGTTGGCAAAGAAAAGCGTGTCTACTGCCGTGAAGCCGTTACTTATCGTTGTATTCTCGCCCACGAAGCAGCGCTCGATGCTCGATGCGCCATCTATCGTGGTGTCGTTATCAAAAATGAAATCCTTGGCACGGACATCTATGCCGACATGGGCGTTGCGTCCCACTGTGCCATTCTCGAGGTGCGAAGCGCCCTCTATCACTGCACCGCGCTCGATGCGTACCTCGCGGATGAAACGTGCGCCCATCACCGTTGTGCCATCCTCCACCACGCCCATGGCGCTGCGATGCTCCTCGGCACGCTCTGTCGCCATCCTGAGTAGTTGCTCTACCGCCTCCTTGCGGTTACGCATCATGGTCATGATGTAGGCTATCTGTGACGTCATCTCGCGGTATATAATCGCCGTGCGTCCGCCATTCTCGTTTACCGCAGCAACGCCCACACCCTCACCAAAGGTTGAGGCGTGGCGACACTCCATGCGTAGCACGTCGTCGATATGGCAGTCGTTGCCAATCGTGTAGTTGGCTATCGTAGAGTCTGAGATGCGTGTGCGTGAACCTATAGATGTGCGACCCTCGAAGCGTACGTTGCGCAACTGCTCGGGGCGGAAGTCATCGCTCACGGTAACCTCGTCCCACGACAACGCCGAGCATCCGCGCTGCTCAAGCAGCACGCGCTCCTCGTTGCTTAGTACTCTTCGATTCTCGCTCATTGACGTTACTCCTTTTTAGTGTAAACAACGCGCTTGGTGTCGAAGAACTCGTCGTCGAACATCGTGCGTATGTCGTACAAATCCCAGTGACGGCGTGTTGCAGCAAGCTCCTCGGCAAGCTCTCCACCCTTAAGGTAGAGTATGCCATTGGGAAGTGTACCCTTCTGTCCCTTGCGTAGTAGTGGCCATGCCCAGGGCATGAAGCGCGCCATCTCGGTTACGGCACGCGATACCACATAGTCGAACTTCTGGCCAAGTTGCTCGGCACGCGAGTTCACGGCGGTGAGGTTATCGATGCCAGCACCCGCCTTTATGCCCTCCACAACGCGTATCTTCTTGGCGATGGAGTCGCAACCCACGAATTCCACCTCGGGGAACATGATGGCGAGTGGCACAGAGGGGAAGCCTCCGCCACAACCAATGTCCACCACGCGCGCTCCCGCCTCAAATTGGCACACCTTGGCGATGGCCAACGAGTGGAGGATGTGGCGCGTGTAGAGGTGTTCCATATCCTTGCGCGACACCACATTGATGCGTGCGTTCCACTCCTCGTAGAGCGCACCGAGGCTCTCGAACTGTTGCTTCTGACGCTCGGTTATGTCCGGAAAGTGCTTAATTATCAGGTCGCTATTCATGTTGCGTTGTTTTATCCTAATCTTTTTGTTGTCATTACTCCTTATCCAAGAGCAGTTTGCATACGGCGGCCTTGGCACGGCGTATCTGCGTCTTTATGGTGTTTATCGGTCTGCCGAGCTTCTCGGCAATCTCCTCGTAGGAGTACTCCTCCAAGAAGCGCATCTCGATAATCTGGCGATACTCCTCCGACAACTCCTCCACAGCACTATAGAAGTGACTACGGCTCTGGTTCATTATCACCGACTCCTCGGGCGATGGCGTTGTGGCCTGTGGTGCACGAAAGCGGTCATCTATCGAGAGATCGTTGGTGCGGCGGCGTAGGTGGTCTACAAGCGTGTTGCGTGCAATGGTATATATCCACTGTCCGAAGGTGTAGCTGCGCGAGTAGTCCCCGAGGTGCAGGTATACCTTGATGAAGGTCTCCTGCAAGAGGTCGGCTGCCGTATCCTTATCTCCGAGGCGCTGTTCAAAGAGGCGTGTAAGTGCCTCGCGGTAGCGCGTGAAGAGATACTCAAAAGCCTGCTGGTCGCCTCTCGAAGCCAACTCCACCAGCTCGGTGTCGGAGGCTACGATGTAGTCGTCTATTTCCATATACGCGAGGTGTTAGGCGTATTTTTGCTCTTCTTGCTCCAGAGCATCCACTCCAACATGGGGCCAAGGAGGTCGTATATCCAGTACTTGAGTGCTATGCCTCGCTCGCCGAGCTTCTGTGCCACGCTGCGTGATGACCACACTGCAATAGCATAACGCATCAAAATCAAGCCTATTGCGCCGAGTTTAAGCTCAAGGGGGAGTATTGCGATGATGGCGATAGCGGTGATGAAGAATAGTGCACGACTACCCAACTCGCGTGATGTGAAGCGCTTGGCATCGGCGGGGTAGAACTGGCGTGTGTTACCCAAGTAGCGCATCTGCTCCTTCCATTCCGATACGATGTCTATGCGCTCCTCCTTAACAATAGAGTGGCGTGACATAACCACAGAAGTGCGCTTTGCGGTGGCAATCTCCTGCAGGAAGAGGTCGTTTTCGCCGATGTCCATGCCGAGGTAGTTGTAGCCGCGCACAGCGTCGTAGAGCTTGCGGTCGAAGCCATAGTTGCTGCGAGGTGCGTAGTAGGGCTTGCCATTGATGGCGCACGCCATGACGTTACGCAACTGGTTGAACTCGATAAGTCGCATGATGTATGTCGAGAGACTCTTGCGCTCGAAGTTGGGCACAGCGGGGGCGATAACCACCGAACCACGCTCGAAGCCCTTGGCCATTGTCGCTACCCACTCGTTGGAGATAGGCATAGCGCCAGGGATGGTGAAGAGCAGACAATCGTACTGCGCCGATTTGATACCCACGTTGAGTGCCTGCTTCGTAGAGATGTAGAAGCGCTGGTTGCTTCCCATTCGTGTGAGGCGCATGTAGGAGTGGTTGTCGCGTATGCGCTGAAGCTCGTCATAGTAGTCGTTATCGCTGCCGATATAGACCACAACAACCTCGTAGTGGTCGTACTCCTGATGCAGGAGTGCGGGTAGCTCATCGACCAAAAAACGCTCGCTCTCGCCACGCATCGCCACGATTACCGAGATGGCGGGATTCTCTCTGCGCTTCTCTCTTTCGCGCATGAGGCGGAAACCGATGATGCGATTATAGGCTATTGCATAGTAGTAAACCTGTATAGTAAATAGCGTAACTGTCAGAAGCACAAGGGTTATACCCTGCCATGAGTAGTGTTCGAATATGTTGGTAATAAACTCCATTTTCACTATAAAATTATAAGCGTACAAAGGTAATAAAAACAATTAACATCTGCAATTGGTG
Source organism: Alistipes sp. (assembly GCA_045634725.1). Classification (GTDB taxonomy): domain Bacteria; phylum Bacteroidota; class Bacteroidia; order Bacteroidales; family Rikenellaceae; genus Alistipes. Next base: position 12,951 of record JAZRAT010000121.1, read on the forward strand.
ATTAACAATTATTTTTGTATCTTTGCACGTTATATATACGCTATGAAATTTACACTGCAACATACTGCGCCCGAAACGAAGGCGCGTGCCGGTCTTATCGAGACCGACCATGGTCCAATCGAGACCCCAATTTTTATGCCCGTAGGTACTGCCGCAGCGATGAAGGGTATCTTCCATCGCGACGTGGAGAACGAGGCTAAGGCTCAGATTATTCTTGCCAACACCTACCACCTCTACCTCCGTCCAGGTATGGACATTATCGAGAAGGCGGGTGGTGTGCATCAGTTCTCGACATGGCAGAAACCTATGCTTACCGATAGCGGTGGCTTCCAGGTCTTCTCGTTGGCTGCATGCCGTAAGCTCAAGGAGGATGGCTGTCACTTCCAGTCGCACATCGACGGCTCGCGCCATGTCTTTACGCCCGAGAGTGTTATCGACACGGAGCGTACCATAGGTGCCGACATCATGATGGCCTTCGACGAGTGCCCTCCGGGCGATGCGCCCTACGACTATGCAAAGAAGTCGTTGGCACTGACTGAGCGCTGGCTCGACCGTTGCTTCAACCGCTACCACCAGACACAGCCAAAGTGGGGTCACTACCAGTCGTTGTTCCCCATCGTGCAGGGTGCGGGTTACCCCGATTTGCGTGAGCAGGCTGCGCGTAACGTCTTGCAGTACAACGCCGATGGCTATGCTATTGGTGGCTTGGCTGTGGGTGAGCCTACCGATGTCATGTACTCTATGATTGAGGTGTGTAATGCGGTGTTGCCGACGGATAAGCCACGCTACCTGATGGGTGTAGGCACGCCTATCAACATCCTCGAGGCCATCGACCGCGGTGTCGATATGTTCGACTGCGTTATGCCCACACGAAATGGTCGCAATGGTCAGCTCTTCACCTCGGAGGGTGTCATCAACATCCGCAATAAGAAGTGGGAGGCGGACTTCTCGCCCATCGACCCCAATGGTGTTGCCTTCGTAGACCACCAATACTCTAAGGCATATCTCCACCACCTTGTGGTGTGCAAGGAGATGCTCGCGGCGCAGATTGCTTCGCTCCACAACACGGCCTTCTACCTCTGGCTCGTGGGTGAGGCGCGCAAGCATATCATCGCTGGTGACTTCAAACCCTGGAAGGAGATGATGGTGGTGAAGCTCGGTCGCAGACTATAACAGTAACAATGTGCTAATAACACAATGAGAATAAGAATTTTACCATCGCTACCAGGTCTTCGTACCCTCGATAAATATATCTTGGGCAAGTTCCTGCGTACCTACATCTTCGGCATCCTGATGATGGTTATCATCCTCGTGGTGTTCGACTATGTGGAGAAGGTCGATGACTTCACGGAGCTTAAGGCGCCAATGAAGGAGATTATCTGGGACTACTACATGAACTTCATACCGCAGTTCGTCAGTCAGTTTAGTGCCCTGTTCACCTTTATTGCCGTCATCTTCTTCACCTCGAAGATGGCCATGCAGACCGAGATTGTGGCGATACTCTCGGGAGGTGTCAGCTTCCGCCGTTTCATGTGGCCCTATATTGTTGGTGCAACGCTGATTACGGCGATGAGCCTTGTGCTGAGTCTATGGGTTATCCCCGAGGGCCAGAAGGCGAGTGTCGAGTTCCAGAGCAAGTATCTCAAGAGCCAGCAGTTGGTGGAGTACGACGATCATGTATATCGCCAGATTGAGGACGACACCTACGCCTATGTGCGTGGCTACTCGCCAGGCATGGAGCGTGTCCCCTTCTTTGCCATCGAACGCTTTGAGGGCGCGGAGCTTGTCGAGACCCTCGATGCTGCAAATGCTACATTCGACGTGGAGTCTCAGCGCTGGACAGCACCCCGCTACATGATATATTCGCGTGGCGAGGATGGCACGCTCAGCGGTAAGCAGTATCGTAACCTCGACACCCTTGTCAACCTCGATGTCCGCGAGCTGGGCGATATATCGGGCGTGGTTAAGACCCTCACATACGAGGAGCTCAACGACTTCCTCGCGCAGCAGCGCAGCAAGGGCTCGGATGAGGTATTCCTTATCGAGGTGGAGCGCCATGCACGCTTCTCGTACCCCATCTCGACATTCATCCTCACGATCATCGGCGTGGCACTCGCTTCGCGCAAGGTGCGTGGAGGTATGGGTATGCATATCGGTGTTGGTATTGCCTTGTGCTTCAGCTACTTGATGGTGGGTCGCGTATCGGAGCAGGTTGCCATAAGTGGTTCCATTGAGCCATGGATTGGAGTGTGGTTGCCCAATATCATATTTGCTATAATTGCAATTTTTGTCTATCGTAAAGCCCCAAAATAGTCATGCAGAAAGTTAACGATATTGTCGCTTCGCTACGTCGTGGTGAGCGTCTCTCGACAGATGATGCCCTTGTGTTGTGGCGCGAGGCTCCGCTGTGGTTGCTCGGTGAGGTGGCCACGGAGCGTAAGCTTGCTATGAGTGGTCGCAGTGTCTACTACAACCGCAATGTGCACCTCGAGCCCTCGAACATCTGTCTCTTTAACTGCGAGTTCTGCTCGTTCCGCCGTAAGGAGGGAGACCCCGATGCGTGGGCTATGACTATGGATGAGGTCGAGGCGCGCGCCAAGGAGTTGCGCAACACCGACATCACGGAGGTGCATATCGTGGGTGGCGTACACCCCAAGCACGACCTCGGTAGCTATGTGGAGATGGTGCGCAGAGTTAAGCGTCAATTGCCACATGTTACGGTCAAGGCATACACCGCAGTCGAGATTTTCTACATGATTAAGCGTGAGGGCATCTCGATTGTTGAGGGCTTGCGTCGCCTTAAGGATGCGGGCATGGAGTGTATCCCTGGCGGTGGTGCGGAGATTTTTGATGCCGAGCTTCGTAGTAAGATATGCCCCGATAAGTGTAGCGCCGACGAGTGGCTTGCGGTACACCGCGCAGCCCATAATTTGGGTCTCTCGACCAACTGCACAATGCTCTATGGTCACATCGAGACCCTCGAGCAGCGCGTGGACCACTTGGAGCGTCTGCGTAAGTTGCAGGATGAGGCGCCCGGCTTCGATGCCTTCATCCCACTTAAGTACCACAGTCGCAACAACCGCCTCTCGGCAGCTGGCGAGTGCTCGGTGGAGGAGGACTTGCGCACGATAGCCATCAGTCGCTTGTTCCTGGACAATATCCCTCATATCAAGGCCTACTGGGTGTCGTATGGTAAGGCTACGACGGAGATTGCTTTGGCCTTTGGTGCTGACGACATCGACGGCACGATTGGCGACACAACGAAGATATACTCGATGGCGGGAGGCACGGAGCGTCCTTCGATGAGTGTCGAGGAGCTTGAACATATGGTGCGTGCTGCGGGCATGGAGCCTGTGGAGCGCGACTCACACTATAATGTCGTAATGCGTAATAAACCGCAAATGCCTAAGGCAGAGAGTGTTGAAGTTGTGACAAAGAGCGAAAAGAGTGAAAAACCTATAGAGAATAGAGTTGAGAATAAGAGTATGACAGAGAAGAAGATTACGCCCAAGCAGGCGGGCACTAAGCGCGAGGCGAAACCTCAGACTCAGGAGAGTTCAGGGGGTGTTATATCGAAGTTGTTTAGCTTTTGCAAGTGGTTCTACCGCCACTTTAGAATAATCTCGCACATGATAATCATCGGCATCTTCTGCCTATTCTTAGTTTTGGTTCTCTTCTTCGGCTTGAAGGGTTGTACGCGCCATAATGAGACTATCGTAGTGCCCAACTTTGTGGGCGAGAACATCGTCGAGGCGCAGCGCATAGCCAAGAATAAGGACCTCAATATCGTTGTTCGCGACTCTATTTTCGATGTAGACCTCCCTGGTGGTACTATTGTCGACCAGTTGCCAGGCACGTCGGATGTGCGCGATGTTACGGTTAAGCCCGGTCGTAAGATATATGTAACGATCAACGCCTATAGCCGTCGTCAGGTAGATGTGCCTTATGTCGCAAAGCAGACTCTGCGTCAGGCACTTAACCAGATTGAACGCTCGGGACTCACGGTCGATAAACTCGTCTACGAGGCAGATATGACCTCTACGGACTATGTCGAGAAGCAGGTTGTTGGTGGCAGGGAGATTGGCCCATCAACCAAGCGTAATGTCCCCGTGGGTACGGGTGTGACGCTTCATGTTACATACCACCGCAACGACCAGAATACCATAGCACCTCGCGTTGTGGGCCTCTCGTTGGCCAAGGCTAAGTCTACGCTTTGGGATCATGGCTTGAATGTCGGCAAGGTGGTCTACGATGAGAGCGTTGGTGACATCATCGAGCGTCGTACTGCGCGCGTATATATGCAGTCGTCGGCTATCGGTTCGTCACTCCGTCGTGGCTCGAAGGTGGATATTCACCTCTCGGCAGACGATGCGCTTGTTGATTCGTTGAGACTAATGGCAGAAAAGGATGCGGAGCGTGCCGAGGCGAAGCGTCGTAAGGAGCAGTTGGCAAAACAGCGTGAGGCAGATAGCCTCGCAGCACTCGGTATAACAAACATTGAGGAGGAGTAAGCAGTGATAAACGAAGAACTATACAACAAGGAGGATGTAGAGCTCTTGGATGGCGTCGCGGATGGCGCAGACGAGGGTGATGAGATGTATGAGCACTTTGCGGTGACCGTAGATAAGGGTCAGTCGCAGATGCGCCTCGATAAGTACCTCACCATACGCCTTGAGAACACCTCGCGCAATCGCATACAGACGGCTGCCGATGGCAAGAACATCCTTGTGAATGGCAAGCCCCAGAAGTCGAGCTATAAGGTAAAGCCCCTCGACCAGATATCTATTGTGATGCCCTATCCCCGCCATAAGGAGGAGATTGTGCCCGAGAATATACCTCTCGATATTGTCTACGAGGATGATGACGTTATCGTGGTGAATAAGGCTGCGGGCATGGTTGTACACCCAGGTGTCGGCAACCATAGCGGTACGTTGGTACACGCCCTGTCGTACCACCTGAGCGAGTTGGAGATGTTCTCCGAGGGTAATGCCCGCGCGGGACTTGTGCACCGCATCGATAAGGATACCTCGGGTCTATTGGTCGTAGCGAAGAACGAGCGCGCACATGCCGCCCTTGCAAAGCAATTTTTTGACCATACCATCTACCGTCGTTATGTGGCTCTTGTGTGGGGTAATATCCCTGAGGATGAGGGCACTATCATCGGTAACATTGGCCGCAGCCCCAAGGACCGCCTGCAGATGTATGTCTTTGAGGATGGCTCGGATGGTAAGCATGCTGTTACCCACTTCAAGGTGTTACGTCGCTATGGCTACGTTACGCTTGTCGAGTGCCGTTTGGAGACTGGTCGCACGCATCAGATTCGTGTGCATATGTCATGGCAGGGTCACCCCTTATTCAACGATGAGCGCTATGGCGGTAACCGCATCCTTAAGGGTACAACCTTTATGAAGTATAAGCAGTTCATCGAAAACTGCTTCAAGCTCATCCCCCGTCAGTCACTCCACGCGCGTGCGCTTGGTTTCGAGCACCCCACAACTGGCAAGTATGTGCAGTTTGAGTCGGAGTTGCCCGACGACTTCAAGGCGGTATTGCAGAAGTGGGATACCTACACCGATGCTGTGGGCCTCGATATGGATGAGATTTAATCGCCGATTACACTAAAACAGAGACGCTTATGTTTCTACCAACAACAATAAAGGAGGTTGAGGCCAGAGGATGGTACGAGTTGGACGTAATCATCTTCTCGGGTGATGCCTACATCGACCACCCAGCATTTGGCCCTGCGGTCATTGGCCGCATCCTCGAGGCTGAGGGCTACAAGGTGGCAATCGTGCCACAGCCAAACTGGCGTGATGACCTGCGCGACTTCAAGAAGTTGGGCAAGCCACGCCTCTTCTTTGCCGTAACGGCGGGTGCGATGGACTCGATGGTCAACCACTACACGGCCAACCTTCGCCTACGCTCGAACGATGCCTATACGCCTGGCGGTAAGGCGGGCTTCCGTCCCGACCGCACGGTAGATACCTATACGAAGATTCTCAAGGAGTTGTACCCCCACACCCCCGTTGTCGTGGGTGGCATCGAGGCTTCGTTGCGCCGCCTTACGCACTACGACTACTGGAGCGACAAACTACAACGCTCAATCCTTGCAACGTCGGGTGCCGATTTGCTTATCTATGGCATGGGCGACAAGGTCATTCGCGATGTGGCAAAGGCCATGCGTAACGGCTTTAACATGAAGCTGTTGCGTGGTCTGCGTCAGGTGGGCTTTATGGCCGATAAGGAGTATGTCGAGCGCCTGTACAACGGTAAGACAATTGTGCTTAATAGCTTTGAGCAGTGCGTAGAGGATAAGAAAAAGTTCGGCAAGAACTTCTGCGAAATAGAGGTCTTGAGCAACATGATGAAGTGTGAGACTACGCTTGTGGAGCCTGTCGATGATAAGTTTGTCGTTATCACACCGCCCTACGAGCGCCTTACAACCGAGGAACTCGACCACTCGTTCGATTTGCCCTACGAGCGTGCGCCACACTATCGCTATAAGGGTAAGGGTGACATTCCCGCGTGGGAGATGATCAAGCACTCGGTGAACATCCACCGTGGTTGCTTTGGCGGTTGCTCCTTCTGTACCATCTCGGCACATCAGGGTAAGTTTATCAGTTCGCGCTCGGAGCGTTCAATCCTCAAGGAGGTGGAGCGCATCACGCAGATGGAGGACTTCAAGGGCTACCTCTCGGATATCGGAGCGCCCTCGGCAAATATGTACCGCATGTCGGGACGCAACGAGGAGCTTTGCCAGAAGTGTAAGCGCCCCTCGTGCCTGCATCCTAAGCTCTGCCCCAATATGAATAACGACCATACTGCGTTGTTGGAACTCTACCGCCGTGTGCGCGAGACAAAGGGTGTTAAGCGCGCCTTCATCGGTAGTGGCATACGCTACGACCTGTTCGATGAGTCGGAGTACTTCGAGACAGTGGTTAAGCACCACACCTCGGGTCGCCTGAAGGTTGCCCCAGAGCATACCGAGGATCATGTTCTGAACCTTATGCGCAAGCCCTCGTTCACGATGTTTGAGCGTCTTAACTCGCGCTTCCACCAGATATGTCGTCGCAATGAGCTTAAGTATCAGCTTATTCCCTACTTCATTTCGTCGCACCCTGGTTGCACGGAGCGCGATATGCAGAACCTCGCATCGAAGGTGCTGGGCAAGCTAAATTTCAACCTCGAGCAGGTGCAGGACCTTACGCCCACGCCCATGACGCTCTCGTCGGTGATGTTCTACATGGGTGAGAATCCCTATACTGGTGAGAAGGTATATGTTGCGCGCTCGCAGGATGATAAGCGTAAGCAGAAGAGCTACTTCTTTGGTGGCAAGCTCCCCGAGACACAACCAAAGGGTAGGGTGGATGCCCATAAATCGCAGCGACGTGGTAACTCGCCATATCGCCCCAATAAGAAGCGCTAAATAAAGTAAGAGGCTGTCACTCAATTGGTGTCAGCCTCTTCTTATATAGATATTGGTGTTTTAGAATAGGCACTTATCTGCGCGCACCTGCTCAACAAGCGTAGCAATCTCGTGCCATACCTCATCACCAAAGGTGGTGCCTACAACCTCGATAACCTTGCCCGCGGTGATGGCGCCAATCGTTCCGCAAGCACGGAGCGAAAGGCCCTGAGTAAGACCATACATAAAGCCTGCGGCGTAGAAGTCGCCAGCACCCGTGGTGTCGACGCGCTTTGCTGCCGCCATGATGCCAACATGCACCATCTCCTCGCCACGCTTGATAAGCGCACCGCGCATACCAATCTTCACCACCGCCAACTCACACATCGCAGCGATATGGTCGAGGGCCTTCTGTGGGTCGCTCTCACCCGTAAAGGCGCGCGCCTCATCCTCATTCGCAAAGAGTATATCGACATGCCTCTCCACGATGTCGTGCAAGAAGTCGCGGTTCTCCTCCACAACATTAAACGATGCAAGGTCGATGGCAACCTTTAGCCCATGCTCCTTGGCCTGCTCTATAGTTCGGCGGATAAGGTCGTGGTCCTGAACTAGATAACCCTCGATATATAGGCAGTCGTAGCTATCCAATATCGTGCCATCTATATCCTCGGCCTGAAGGTCTGCCGCAGCACCGAGGTGTGTAACAAAGGTGCGCTCGCCATCCTCCGAGACGAGTGCCAGACATTTTCCCGAGCGGTGCTCCGAGCGGAGCATGAATGGCTCGATGCCGATGTTGCGTAGTGCCTGCTCGTAGAACTCACCCGTAGTATCCTCACCTACCTTGCCTATGAATCCTACCTTACAGCCCAGACGCGCCATAGCACGAATGGCATTAGCCGCCGAGCCACCAAGCGAGAGTGAGTAGGGACAGCCCGCAACGCTCTTTGAGATTGCTGTTTGCAGTTGGCTGTCTACGAGGCTCATCGAGCCCTTGGCAAGTTGATACTCCTTCAGAACCTTGTCGTTCGATAGGTTAACAAGCATGTCCGTAAGAGCATTTCCAATGCCTATAATGTTTCGTATCATGGTCTATGTTTATTGTTTCACTACACTACAAAGGTACTAAATTTTTACGAATGCCTAAGCTGTGTTCAAAAAAAAGTTGAGTCCACATATGCGGACTCAACTCTCTCTATTGTGTCGTGTTATTGATTACAACTCGCTGATACCACGCTTGTCAACAACCTTAACACCATCCAACAAGTAGTTCTCGAGGTTTGTGCGGATGTCAACCTTGCGAGCCTCGGTAATCTCCTTACGCTTAGCTACAACATCTGCGTTAACCACAGCCTCGTTGTTGTTGATGTTGTCAACTACGAAGAGGCATACGCCAGTGTTACCCTTAACGATTGTAGGCTCACCTACCTTTGTGCTACGAGCGATAGCTGTTGCAACAACTGCATCTGCCATCTCGCCTACGAAGTCTGAACCGAAGCTTACGCCCTCGAACTTACCGTTCTTGATGCCCTCAACCTTTGAATCCATAGCGAGAGTCTCCTTAACAGCGTTGAACTTCTTCTGGTTCTCCAATGTACGCTTGATAGCAGCCTCGTTCTTAGCCTCGTACTTCTCGTCGTTGATGTCAGTAATCATGCAAACGTATGTTACGTTCTTTGCGCTCCAGCTCTTCTTGTCACCAACCTTTGCATCGTATGCCCAAACTGCGATGTTGCGTGAGTCCTCGATGCCTGTAACAACAGGATTTACTCGGTGAGCATCAGCGTCGCGCTTAACAATTGTGGGGATAGCGAATGTGCCCATCTCCTGAACTGCTGCAGCGAATGCCTCGGGAGTCTTGCCAGCCTTGTTCATGAGCATCTTAACCTTTGCATCAACCTCGCTGTGTGTCTCGGGGCTTGCTACAACCTCAAGGTTTACGTTAGCTGTGAGTACGAAGTTGTCCTTCTTGCCGAGCTCTGTGATAACGATAGCTGCGGGCTTGTTCTGGTAGTTGTATGTGAATACGTCACCCACCTTTGCGTTAACGAACTTCTCTGCGCCACGCTCGTTGAGCTCTGTCATCTTGATAGTAGCAGTTGTAGCGTTTGCACCTGCCTCGATCTCTGTAAGGTTGCCATTTGCAGCCTTAATCTCCTCAACAAGAGCCTCTGCCTCAGTGTTAGACTCTGCTACGATAGCGCTGAATGTGTAGCTCTCGGGAGCCGATACCTTCGATACGATGTACTTTGCAGTCCATGTGTTGTTGTTGAGTACTGGACCGTAGCTCTCGCCAGCCTTGATAGCCTTAGCCTCATCCTCGCTCAATGAGCTGATAGCAACATAGTTTGCAATCTTGCCATTTACGCTACGGAGAGCCTCCTTCAATGACTTAGAGTCTGTTGCAGTCTTAGCCTCAGCGTCAGCCTTCATTACTGCAGCCTCAGCGTTAGCCTTGTCAGCCTCGCTTGCTGTGATGTTGAAGCGAACGTATGAGAGTGTGCGTGCGCCGTAGTTTGCGTTCTCCTGGCGGTTAGCTGTGTAGTATGCCTCGATCTCCTCTGCTGTAGGCTCCTCGCAAGTGATAGCAGAGTAGGGCAACATAACGTAGTGACCATCGAAAGTGAGGTTTGCGTTGCGGAGCGACTCGTTGATCTCAAGGCTGTTAGCGTACTTACCAGCAGCGTATGCGTTGATAGCGTTAGCCTTAGTGATCATTGCAGCGATACCGTCAGATGCTACCATTGAGTTCCACTCAGCGTTGATTGCGTTAGCAATATCCTCTGTGCTCATCTCGCTTACGCCAGGAAGGTTTGCGATGTACTGCTTTGTGAAGATGTCACGAACTGCAGCCTCGTCCTCAGCGTTGTAGCCCAAGCCTGCTGCTGCGTATGCAGGGTTAAGATACTTGTCGAACATCACGTTCTCGTATGCGAGTGATGCGATGATGTTGGGGTCGATCTCTCTCATGCCGTACATCATCATGTAGTACTGTACGATAGGAGACTCTGAAGCCTTCTGCTTGTACTCAGCATACTCCAACTGTGAAACCTTTGTCTCATCGATTGTGAGTACTGTCTGACCCGCCATCTCCTCCTGTGTAGGCTGGTCGCGGAATGAATTCTGGTCCAAGTTAAGAACAAAAACCACAAGTACAACAGCAATCAATCCGGAAATGATAAATCCGAATTTGGTCTTAAGTGTGTTTAATGAAGCCATATTAATTTTATGTTTTTATTGTTAATAATCCGTTTAAGCCTCCAAAGGTAGTAATTTTTTATTAATAAGCGACATATTATGCCCGAAAATTCGCAGATTGTTAGCTACATAATCTGTTTGTTTCTCGGTTGTCGCCTAAATGTACGCCACTACGCAACACTTGATTATTCGTTTATGCGTATGTTAACCACATCCAAACGCGACTGCTCACGACTTACAATCGTTATGCTGAACCTCTCCGTGCGCAGCACCTCGCCCTCTATGGGGATGCCACCATGCTCTGCAATGATATAGCCGGCAAGAGTGTCGTACTCGTCGCTCTCGGGGATGTTTAGACCGTATGTTTCGTTTAGGTACTCCACCTCGTGGCGCGCCGAGAATAGCCACTCGTTATCAGCGAGTTGGCGCTCTATAAGTTCGTGAACATCGTGCTCATCCTCGATCTCGCCGAAGATCTGCTCCAGGACATCCTCCAGCGAAATGATACCCGCCGTGCCACCAAACTCGTCGATAACAACAGCGATGCTCGCCCTACGCTTAGTGAAGGTCTCGAGCATATCCTGCAAGGGCATAGTCTCAGCAACATAGATAGTCTTTATGAGAATATCCGAGATGGCCTTGGGTTGCTCAAAGAGAGACTTCGAGTTGACATAGCCGATGATGTTATCGATGGTGTCGTGCCATACGAAGATGCGCGAGAACTTCGTCTCCACAAATCGCGCGGTTAGCTCCTCGATGGTTGTCGACTCGAGGTCCACAGCCTCGACATCGACACGCTGTACCATGCAGTCGCGAACGCGCAAATCGGCGAAGTCCAAAGCATTCTGGAAGAGGCGGATATCCTCCTCCTCTTCGTCGTTAACCTCCACATTCTCATCCTCAACCAGAGATGCGAGGTCGTCACGATTGAACTCCGTGGGCTCCTCGCGCTGCTCGATGCGACGTCCCGTAAGGCGGATAAGACCATAGGAGATAAGCGTCGAGAGCTTGGTGATGGGGTAGAGTATGATGTAGAACATGTAGATTATGGGCGAGAGTGCCGAGTAGTAGAAATTGGGGTTTCGCCTAACTACCGACTTGGGGATATACTCGCCAATGAATAGTATGACAATCGTAGATATAATCGTCTGACCCAGAGGGTTTTCCAAATCGCATAGTCGCTCCAATATCATGGCCATAGTCATAGAGTAGATGACAAGTGCGATGTTGTTACCCACGAGGATTGTTGTGATGTAGTTGCTCGAGTTACGAGAGAATATATCGGCGATGTAGTTAAACATTGGGCTCTGCTTTCTATCTATCTCTTCGCGCAGACGATTACGCCCGAGGAAGGCGATCTCCATTCCCGAGAAGAATGCCGAGAAGAGTAACATCACGGCGATTATAATCACTATGCTCAATATAGATAGGTTTTGCATACTATATTATATATTGCTTTTTAAGCACCTTGTTTCCTACTTTTTACTTGTCGGTTTTACCGCGCTGTTTGCCCTGTTCTGTGTGGGCGATGCAGTGGTCGTCTCCATCTTTCGGTTTGCGGTAGCAGAGACCTCTGTGTTATGTAGCGAGGTATTCAACTTTGCGTTGGAGTTTGTCGGAGAGGTATTTAGCTTACTCTCTACGGGCTTCTGTCCCTTCAGGCTTGGTGGAGTCTGTGTGGGCTGTGACTGTGGCGGACGACTGTTGTTAGTGTTGGGCTTAACACTATTGGGCGATGTGCTGGGTCGACTATCCGAGGGCTTCACGGTATTACCCGCAGGCCTATTCTCCTTTGTTGGGTCAAACTTCTTAACAGAAGAACCTCCGTTGGTGTTCTTCTTGTTTGACTCCTTCTTTGTGTTGTTGCCGCTCTTCTTTGAAGCCTCCTCTTCGCGCTTCTTGTTCTGCTCTTCCAGCTCCTCCTCGGTGGGTTGACTCATGTCGAACTCCATCTCGGAGCTATACTTACGGAAGTGTATGTTTTTGAGATCCTCGTCAGCGTCGAAGCCCACGCCGAAGTGCCAGCCATCGGGCTGTAAGATCTTGGTGTCCACATTCGAGTATATCTTCTTTGTCGTAGCATTCCAGAAGAGTTGCTGTGTGTATATCTCGGTGTGGCTTGTTACTGTTGTGTCGCCATCCTTACGATTGTTCTTGATGATGATGACATTGCCCTTAGCCTCCCACAATCGCTGATTCTCGTAGTAGATGGCGTAGTTTGCTGTGATTGTGGCATCGACAAGGTTCACCGAATCCGAGGTGTATGTTGTCATCTTTATTCCACGGCGAAACTCCTGATATGGGTTTGTCGCCATGCTGTAGCCCTCCATGAGTGGCGTGTCGAAGGTGTAGGAGCGTTTGCCATTCTCCATCATCGTGATGATGCGGTTTTCGCTCGACTCCGTCATCAGCGTCTCATAGTCATATTGTGTAGCCTCGGGCTTGTTGCTACATGAGAATAGCAATGTAGCACTCCCCAGTACGGAGAGTGCTATCACTGCATATCGTCTCAATATATGGTGCATAGAATCTATCTCGGCACCTGGTTATTAGCGGTAACGTACAGTTGTCACCTGACCTGCTGCAAAGCCACAGATGATAGTGTAGCGATCGCCAGCAGTAAGCTCTGCGAAGAAGCAAGACTCCTGTACGGGGAATGCTGCGCGGTATGCGCTCATCATCTGCTGTGCTGCCTTCTGTACCTCGGGCTCATCCTTGAGTAAGTTAACAGCCTGTGACATAGCGTCGTATGCTGCCCAGTATACTGATGTACCACCAATCTTATCATCGGGACATGTGCTTGCTGCGTAGCACTGACCGAGGATGAAGTATGCGTAGCCATTGTCGGGGTTGATACCACGGAGCTCGCGTGCTGCCTCAACAGCTGCAGAGTAGTTGTGCTTGCTGATCTCGATAAGAGCGATCTGAACATAGAGAGGCTCCTTCTTTGCGGGGTCTGCCTCAACTGCGAGTGCCTCACGGAGATACTTCAACGCCTTGTCGTTCTCGCCACGGTTCTTGAAGCCCTGAGCAAGGAACAATGCAGTCTCTGATGATGGCTTGATAGTGTAGTACTTCTCAGTTGTTGCGAAGAAGAAGTCGCTTGAGCACTGTGCGCGAGACATGAGGGCTACAGCCTGTGCGAGGAGTGCCTCGTTGTCGGGGTCGTTAGCGAGCTTCTGGCTGAACAAAGCCTCGAGGTTCTCGCAGCTTGCAGCACCGCTGGTACCGAAGCTTGTCTCAAACATATCGCGATACTGCTCATCCTCAGCAGATACCTCTGCGAAGAGGGGTGAGAGGCGCTCATACTCTGTCAAGATCATGTCGCTTGTAACGTTATCATCATACTCGTAGTCCTCGCAGAGATACTTGAAGTAGCTTGCTGCGATGTCGAGGTGTGACTTACCGCTCTCGATGCCTGCGTCAACTGCATCCTTCAAACCTGCACGCAACAATGGGCGGTCAGTAGTGCAGTAGCGGAGCATATCACGAGCCTTCATGTCGAGGATATAGTCCTTACCATTCTTCGAGTGGTCACCGAAGTAGATGACACGCTGGTCGTAGATGTAGAGGATTGAGTCGATGTACATCTTACGCTCCTGTACGCTACGAGCGCGCTGAGCCTTGTTCTTGTAGATTGTCACACCACGAGCAAATGTGTTCTGTGATGCTGCGGGGCAGTTGTTCAAGAGCTGCTGGAAGTACTCTGTAGCGAGCTTGAAGTCCTTAGCGTCAATAGCCTCCTTGAGGTAGTTACTTGCGCTGATGTTTGCCTTACGATCCTCAATGGTCTCGCCCCACTTGCCGTAGACCTTGTCATCGCTGAAATCCTGTGCTGAAGCCGAGAAGCTAACCAAGAGCGCGGCAGCAGCCAAAATAACTTTTACACTTTTCATAAATTTGGTTTTTTATTGTATTTGTTTCTGTATATTTCTAATTCTCAGGCATATCCATTAGTCGTACTTCTGACGCACAAACCAGTAGTCTGAAGTGTCGAGCGAGAAGAGCGAGAAGCCCACAGATATTTTGTAGTAGTTCTGTGTAACAAGGCCCACCTTTGCGTTGTTTATCTTCGCTGCCGCGGCTGATGACATGCGGCCATACTCGAAGCCGAGGTTTATTGAGGACGAACCCCACATCTTCACGGGGAAGCCTACACCTGCGGTGATGGCCATCTGGTTGATTCTCTCGCCCGCAAATCTCTGGTAGTAGTTGCCCACACGAGCACCCACGCGGTAGGTCATGCGGTTGAGATAGTTGCGCACATCTGTACGCTTAGGGGTAATCTCGAAGCCCGCCTTGATGGTGTGGGTGTTGGTATATGCTACGGCAATATCTTTATCGTTGGTATTCTCGTTGTAGCCATCGTTGCCACTACCCCAAGCCGAGTATTTATAGTCTACGCCCCACGCAATTGTGCGATCCATGTAGTAGATACCTGCACCAAACTCGTGTGGTACGCGAAGCTCCAAGGTCGACAGGTCGTTACGCACGGGAGCACTCTGGATGCTGTTTATCTTGTTGTCGGTGTAGACATAGTTCTGCACCTTAGGGTTTAGTTTGCCACCGAGGTCGTACGTAGCACCAAGGGTAAGCATGCGCTTCTCGTTCGAGATGATGCTCCACTGCAAGCCCGCCTGAAGTTTGAAGTTGTTAACCACGAAGCGGTCAACACCCTTTGTCGAGGCGAAGTTACCCTCACCAGTGATGACATTGGGGATTGATGTGGTGTATGTACGCTCGATGTTACCCCAGAGGTATTTCGCTGCAACGCCAATCGAGAACTTGTTCCATGGTGCCCAACCCACAGCAAGCTTCACCTCTGTGATGTCACCCTCGCCAAGGTAGCCATATACCACACGGCCTATGTCTGCCCAGTTGTCCTGGTTCTGGTCGGTGATGTTCATCTTGTATCCCACACTGCTATAGGGTGCGACGTTCATCGTAACGCCCAAGCCCTTTGCCAAGGGGAACGCAAACGATAGGTTGTGGATGTTAGCGGTGTTGTACGCTGTCTTAGCTTTGCCACTCTCGGCACCCGAGGCATCGAACTTCATCTGGTTGTTGCGATAGTGTGTGCCATCGAGGCTGAGGTCGAACAGGAAGCTCTTGCGGGGAGCGATGCTTGCGGCTGCAGGGTTTTGTGTGTTCACCTGGTTCAAGGTGCGAACACCGATGCCGATGCCACCCATCGAGCGCATCTGCACATTGCCGGGCGTGAGCAACTCGCCAGGACCATACATTGAGTATGGCGAGTAGGCGTTGATGCTGCTTGTCTGCGCCTCTGCCACAAGGGGCAAAAGCACGACAACGAGTGCCACGATTAAACCAAGTATTGACTTATATCCTCTCTGCATTGTAGTTCAAAATTCTATTGAGTCCGAAAACTACCGGCTCACAGTCTGCAAATATCGTATTTTTAATTCTCTTTACAAAATATTTTGCGTCACCTCCGGTGAAAATTATCTCTTTTTTTACATTTTTTTGCATAAAACGCTCCGTGTAGCCCAAAATTTCATGCTCAACACCTCGCATCACCCCCTGCTCGATGGCCTCCTTCGTTGTGCGACCATAGCCTAAAACCTCTTCCGTTGCATAGCAACGAGGCAGGCGTGCGGTGTAATCCGATAGGGCGCGGAAGCGTGTCGTAACACCGGGCGATATGTTGCCACCCTTGAATGCTCCGCCCTCCACGAAGTCGATTGTTATGGCTGTGCCAAAGTCGACAATCATGATGTCGCTATCGGGGTACATGGCCTGTGCTCCCACGGCGGCCGCAAGGCGGTCGGCACCCAGCGTCTCGGGTGTGTGGTAGTGGTTCTCGAGGGGTATGGGCGTTGTCGCGGGCTTAAACACCACTACCTTCGCAATACGCTCTGCCACAATCTCTTTGACTCTCTCCTCGTCGCCACGCGTTGAGGCGATTATGGCACGCGAGATGGTGGGGTAGGCCCCCATTATCTCCTCGAATAGCGAGATGCTGAAGCACTCCGCAACATACTCCTTGACGAGTGTGTCGCCATCCATCACAACAACCTTTGCACGGCTGTTACCTATGTCGATTATCAGGTTCATGGCCTTGAATATTAACTGTTTGGCTTTGCTGCTTCGGCCAGGTGGCGAAGCATAGCTACGGCTTCTGCTATGGAGTATATCTTTCTAACGGTCATAGATAGGCGGTTATTGTATTGCTTAACCACAAATCTATCAGGTTCCGCCACAACCCTACGCAACATATTGAGGAAGGTGTCGGTCTTAAAGAATGGCGAGTTGTTGTCGCCCACGAAACGAACGATGAGCAGACCATTCTTCACCTTGACATGCTCCATGCCGAGGTTTATAGCCTCGCGACGTAGCTTCACAACGTCGATAAGCTCACGCACAGACTGAGGTATAGCGCCGAAGCGGTCCATGAGGCGTGTTGCAAAGGCCTCGAACTGCTCGTCGGTTCGCATGGCGTCGATTTCGCGGTAGAGTCGCAACTTCTCACTTTGTGAGCGCACATAACTATCAGGGATAGAGGCATCCACATCGATGTCGATGGTAGCATCGTCCACAAACGATATATCCTTCATAGCATCGTTTTCGGCCTCGCTCAAGCCCGAAGTGTCGAGACCCTCGGCACGCAACTCCGAGATTGCCTGCTGCAAAATCTTCTGGTATGTCTCGATGCCCACGTCAGCGATGAAGCCACTCTGTTCGGCACCCAAGAGGTTACCCGCGCCACGAATATCGAGGTCCTGCATCGCAATGTTGAAGCCCGAACCGAGGTCCGAGAACTCTTCGATGGCGCGCAGACGACGGCGTGCATCACCCCCGATAAGTTCGTCAGGCGGCGAGAGCAAGTAGCAAAAACCCTTGCGGTCGCTACGACCCACACGGCCACGCAACTGATGCAAGTCGCTCAGTCCGAAGTGGTGCGCATCGTTGATAATGATGGTGTTAGCATTGCCGATGTCTATGCCGTTCTCGATGATTGTCGTCGCCACAAGCACGTCAAACTCGCCGTAGATGAAGTTCATGATGAGCTTCTCCATCTCGTCGGCCTTCATACGGCCATGACCGATGCCCACGCGTGCCTTGGGGCAGAGGCGTGTGATCATGCCAGCGATAGTCTGCAGGTCATCAACCTTGTTGTGCACGAAGTAGACCTGACCACCGCGTGCCAACTCCTCCTCGATAGCATCCTTTATCACCTCCTCGCTAAACGTATGCGACTCAGTGACAATAGGTTGGCGGTTTGGTGGTGGGGTAGAGATGACCGACAAGTCGCGCGACCCCATAAGCGAGAATTGGAGTGTTCGCGGAATGGGTGTCGCGGTGAGCGTAAGGGTGTCGACAGCAACCGAGAGCTGTGTGAGCTTCTCCTTTGCTGCCACGCCAAACTTCTGCTCCTCGTCGATGATGAGGAGTCCCAGGTCGTGGAACTCTATCTGCTTCGAGAGCATCTTATGTGTGCCGATAAGGATGTCAATTTTACCCGCCTTGAGCTCCTCGGCTATGCGTCGCGCATCCTTTGCCGACTTTGTGCGGTTGATGTACTCCACCGTTACGGGCAGGTCGCGCAGACGCTCCGAGAAGGAGCGGTAGTGTTGCAACGCGAGGATTGTGGTGGGAACGAGAACTGCCGTCTGCTTGCCATCGCATGCCGCCTTGAAGGCTGCGCGTATAGCTACCTCGGTCTTGCCGAAGCCCACATCGCCACAAACCAATCTGTCCATAGGCTGGTCGGACTCCATGTCGCGCTTGACCGCAGCAATGGCGGTCTGCTGGTCGGGCGTATCCTCCCACTTGAACGATGCCTCGAGCTCCTGCTGCAGGTAGCCATCCTCCGAAAAGGCGAAGCCTGTCGAGGCCTTACGCTTGGCGTAGAGGGCGATAAGCTCGCGCGAAATATCCTTGACGGCCTTCTTGGTCGTCGCCTTGAGCTTCTGCCATGCGCCATTGCCAAGTTTGTAGATCTTGGGTGGCTCGCCCTCGCCACTCTTGTAGCGCGAGATGCGATGCAGGGCGTGGACATTGACAAAGAGTATGTCGTTATCCTTGTATATCAGTTTGATAGCCTCCTTGGTGTGGCCATTCTCGTTTAGCTTAACAAGGCCTCCGAAGCGACCTACGCCGTGGTCTATATGCACGACATAGTCGCCCACCTTGAGGGCGTTAAGCTCCGCTACGGTCATCTGCTCGTCGCGCTTAATCTCGTCGCGCAGACGGTAGCGCTGGTAGCGGTCAAATATGTTGTGGTCTGTATATACGCAGACCTTGAGGTCGTTGTCGACGAAGCCCTCATGGAGTACTATATCCTCGGCACGGAACACCACCTCCTTGCGACCAATCTGGTGGAAGATGTTGTTCAGACGCTCCATCTGCGCCTTGTTGTGCGAGAGGATAGATGTCGTGTAGCCGCGCTCGCCATTCCAGCGTATGTCGTCGGCCAACATCTCGAAGTTGCGGTTGAAGGTGGGCTGTGGTGTAGTGTTGAAGGTGATGGTGTGCGTAGCACGGCGCTCGCGGATGTTATCTCGCCACACCACGATGCTCGACTCCTCCAAGTCCTTCAGAAGCACCTGACGCGAGGTTACACGACCTGCTAACGAGCGTGCCTCCTCCTCGCTCTCGGCCTGCTCCAATACCTTCTTGCGCACCTCGGCAACCTTGCGTAGTGCGAAGTCGCCATCCGAAATCCACCACGTCGCACCCTGTGCGAAGCGTGCCAGCGATACGCGGTTTGCACCCTCGCCATCGCTCATGGTGTTTGCCACAATCTCCACGCTCTCGGGCCTTTCGTGCGAGAGCTGACTCGATATGTCGAAGCGGCGCAACGAGTCTATCTCGTCGCCAAAGAAGTCGACACGATAGGGCTTAGACTCCACATACGAGAAGATGTCGACGATACCGCCACGCACCGAATACTGACCAGGTTCGTAGACAAAGTCTACGCGGTCGAAGCCGTGCTCCATAAGCCAGTTGACAAGCGTGCTCTGCTCCAACCTGTCGCCCACCTTGAGGTGTAACGACTGCTCGGCCATATCGACACGCTCGGCAACGCTCTCGGCCAGAGCCTCGGGGTATGTGCATACCGCAAGGAAGCCCTCCTTAAACGTGGTGATAGCATTGAGCGCCGAGGTACGGCGTACCACTCCTTGGGCATCCTCGCTACCATAGGCTGCGGAGCGCTTATAACCCGATGAGAAAAACTCAACTCTCTCTTCACCAAGTAGTTCGTAGAGGTCGTTGACGAGGTATGCTGCGCTATCGCGGTCGTCGGCGAGGAAGATGTGTATGCCACCCATGCGCTCGACTGTACCCGCAGCATAAAGCGAATAGGCTCCGCCGACCATCTGCTCGAGATGGACGGTAGAGCCTAATGTTTCCAAACATTTTTGTAGCTCATTCGCCTGTTTGGAGGTGCGAACGAGACCTTTCAAATATTCCACGCTTCCTATACCTTAAACTCGTGTTAGTTACATTAGAAGCGATTTGCCCTCTTTGTCAAGGTATGCAACATCGATCATGCCGACACTCTGCTCGGTCGAAATTTTGATGCGCATCTTGTACTTTAACATCCAACGCATGCGGAGCGAAAATAATCCTTTGCGCAGATACGATTCAACATAGGGGCTTACCTTAAGGTTTACAAAGCGACAACCCTTCTCGCTAAGGAGCTGAATCTGCTCCTCGATACTCTTCTCGAGGTGCATTGTGGGACCTACCTTGCCTGTGCCATGACATGTGGGACATACATCCGACGTCTCCTCCATGGCGATGGGGCGTACACGCTGGCGTGTAATCTGCATAAGACCAAACTTGGTCAGTGGCAAGATGGTGTGCTTAGCCTTGTCCGATGCCATCAACTTCTGCATCTCCTCATAGAGAGTCTGGCGGCTGGGTGCCTTGCGAAGGTCGATAAAGTCTATAATGACAATACCTCCCATATCTCGTAGGCGGAGCTGGCGTGCAATCTCCTTTGCTGCTGCAAGGTTCACCTCTAAGGCTGTCTGCTCCTGGTCGTCCTCGGCCTTTGTACGGTTGCCAGAGTTCACGTCGATGACGTGCATAGCCTCCGTGTGCTCGACGATGAGGTATGCTCCGCGGCGGAGCGATACATACTTTGCAAATAACGACTTAATCTGTTTCGCGACATCGAAGTTATCGAAGATAGGCACCTTGCCTGTGTAGAGCTTCACCTTGTGCTCCATGTCGGGCTTGATGGCGTGAACGTAGCTCTTGATCTCGTTGTACATCGTCTCGTCGTCGACCGTAATCTGTGAGAATGTGTCGTTGAGCGAGTCGCGAATAATTGTATTTACACGGCTCATTTCGCTCATCAGGCGAGCGGGAGCCTCGCTCTTGCGCATGGTGGCAAGAGTCTTGTTCCATCTCTCAACAAGAGAGAGTATGTCTTGCATGATGTCGATGTCCTCGGCATCGGCAGCTGCCGTGCGGATGATGACACCGAAGTTTTGTGGAAGCACCTCCTGTGCAACCTTACGAAGTCGTTTCTTTGCAGCGTTCGAGCGTATCTTGTTCGATACAAACACCTTATTCGAGAATGGTACCAAAACCACGTTGCGTCCGGCGAGTGATATATCTGCCGTGAGGCGTGGACCCTTTGTCGAGATAGCCTCCTTGGCAATCTGCACCATGACAAGGTCGCCAGGCTTGATGTGGTCTCCAATGCGACCCTCCTTCTCAAGCACGGGCTCGATCTTCATGCCCTCAACTCTTATCTGACGGCGGCCATTCTGGCTGCTGTGGACGATGCGCTCGAGGGAGCGGAAGTTGGGGCCCAAGTCGAGGTAGTGGATGAAGGCATCCTTCTCGTGACCTATGTTTACGAATGCTGCGTTCAGGCCGGGCATAATCTTGCGTACGCGACCGAGGTAGATGTCGCCTACCGAGAATCCCGTCTGACACTGCT
>JAZRAT010000122.1:0-12412 GCA_045634725.1 Alistipes sp.
GAAGATAGGGAATACGGGAGGTGTGTTGTACATAGAGTGGTTGCGAGCCTCCTCGGGGTAGTGAGTAGCATAGTCAACCATTGACTGGAGCTTACGCTCTGAAGAGCCGAGAAGATCCTTGCGGATGATAACGAAAGTAACACCAGCGGGGCCTACGTTCTTCTGAGCACCACCATAGATCATACCGTACTTCTTGATGTCAACGGGACGTGACATGATGTCAGATGACATATCAGCAACCAAAGTTACGGGGCAGTCGATATCCTCGTGGATCTCAGTACCGTAGATTGTGTTGTTAGTAGTGATGTGGAAGTAGTCTACATCAGTAGGGATAGTGAAGTTCTTAGGAATGTAGCTATAAGTCTTGTCCTCAGAAGAAGCAACGATCTCTACATCGCCATAGAACTTAGCCTCCTTAGCAGCCTTCTTAGCCCAAACACCAGTCTGCAAGTAAGCAGCCTTAGTCTTAAGAAGGTTAGCGGGAACCTGGAAGAACTGAGTTGAAGCACCACCACCTACGAAGAATACAGCGTAGTCATCGGGGATGTTGAGAAGGTCACGCCAAAGCTGCTCAACCTCAGCCATTACGCGCTCCCAGCCGGGAGTACGGTGTGAGATCTCAAGAATACCGATACCAGTGTTGTCGAAGTCGCGGATTGCCTCGATAGCAGCCTCTACAGCCTGCTTGGGAAGTACGCATGGACCTGCGTTGAAATTGTGTTTCATAAGTCTTTAAGTGTTTGAAAAGTTTTTATTTGGTTAAAAATCCTTTTTTCCAATTCTCTGTGTGCAACTTAAACTCACACCATTTTATGAGGGTAAATTTATAGTCACACAAAGATAATCATTTTTTATCATTTCCAAAAATAAAACTACTTATTTTTCACTTTCTCGCGGTTTTGTTCGCGTTTTCTTTAAAAAAGCGATGCAGAGCCACCCAGAAAACCACTCCCGCCACACCTTCATATATATAAATATGGTATTTTTAGAGGGTACACATCTATTTTTCGTGGCGTTTATTTGTTATCTTCATTTTAGTTTGTAACTTTGCCCCATCATTTATATAATGAGTATGAAAGTAGTAAACACCGTAGCTGAACTTAATGCAGCTTTAGCCACCCTCAAACGTGAGGGCGTAGGCTTCGTGCCCACAATGGGTGCACTCCACGCAGGTCACCGCTCACTCGTAGAGCGTGCACGACGTGAAAATGACACAGTAATTGTCAGTGTATTTGTAAATCCAACACAGTTTAACGATAAGAACGACCTCAAAAATTACCCTCGCACACCCGAGGCTGATTGCGCAATTCTTGAGGCTGCAGGTGCCGACATCGTATTCATGCCTACGGTAGAGGTTATCTACCCCGAGCCCGACACTCGTCAGTTCGACTTCGGCTTGGTAGATAAGGTTATGGAGGGTGCTACACGTCCCGGTCACTTCAATGGCGTTGCTCAGGTTGTAAGTCGTCTCTTTGCACTTGTTAACCCTGCGCGTGCATACTTCGGTGAGAAGGACTTCCAGCAGATTGCCGTAATCAAGGCAATGGTTGAGCAGCTCGCTATCGACGTTGAGATTGTTGAGTGTGCTATCGTTCGTGGCGAGGATGGCCTTGCGCTCTCATCACGCAACGAGCTCCTCACTCCCGAGCACCGTGCTGCAGCACCACACATCTACGCTACAATCAGCCAGTGCGCCTCAAAGATGGAGTCTATGAGTCCCGAGGAACTCACAAACTGGGTAGTCTCAACAATCGACTCTAACCCATTGCTAAAGACCATCTACTTCGAGGCTGTGGATGCACGCACTATGCAGCGCGTTGAGAAGTGGAGCGACTCTGAGCGCATTCAGGGATGCTGTGCAGTACAGGCGGGCAACATTCGTCTTATCGACAACATCCGCATTAAGTAAACGAGCTAATCGACCCAAACTATGTTTATTGAGAGAATGAAATCGAAGATTCACCGCGTGCGTGTCACCGAGTCGAATCTCAACTATGTAGGTAGCATCACTATCGACGAGGACCTCATGGATGCAGCGGGTCTCATCGAGGGTGAGAAGGTGCAGATTGTGAACAATAACAATGGTGAGCGCATCGAGACATATGTCATCAAGGGTGAGCGCGGCAGTGGTTGCATCTGCCTCAATGGCGCAGCAGCACGCAAGACTGCAGTTGGCGACATCGTAATCATCATGGGTTACGGCTTTATGGACTTCGAGGAGGCAAAGACCTTCCAGCCAAAGGTTGTATTCCCCGACGAGCGCACAAACCGCCTACTATAATATATGGTGTGCAACACAATAAAGGCTGTCTTCTGAAGACAGCCTTTATTATATAAATATGTCAAGGATTACGCGGTCGTGTTGTTGCAACAACTCATCCACCCTACGCATCATCTTGCGCGAGAACACAGGGCAACCAAAACTACCAACAGTGGCAAAGGGCCAGATTGGATAAGATGTGGTATACTCCCAACCATGTAGCACAACATAGCGTGAACGGAGGTTAGAGTTCGTATCATCTAGACCATCAAGGCGGTAGGCAACACCATAGCGTCCCTCATAGCGCTCTGCAACAAGGGCACGACCAAGGGAGGAGAGATGCGAGCCATCCTCGTTTGACACTTGGGCATAGGCCGACTTCACATGCGACCTCTCCGAGCCACTACCATGGCTTACAGGGCACATGAATATTGGTACGTTTCGGTCAAAGTTCCACGCCACAAACCTACGCCTACCCGAATGGCGCGACAAGTCGACAAAGAGGGCAACTTTTGTATTGTAACCCTCCTTGCAACAGAACTCACGCAGTGACTCCGCACGACTCGCTACCCTACTGAGCAAACTCATTCTTCAACTGCTCAACAAGTTGTGGTAGGCCCACTGCGCCACGCTCCTTAATATGTGTAAGTGGGTTCTTAATAAGGCGTGTGTCGGGCGTACCAGGGTCTACAAGGTAGATGGGCACCTGTTTATCGCGAACATAGTAGACAAGCATCGCAGCGGGATATACCGCCAACGATGTGCCCACAACGACAAGGATATCGGCATGCTCAACAATCTTGCACGCAGCGTCAAACATAGGCACACTCTCACCAAAGAAGACAATATGTGGGCGCAATAAAGCCCCATCCTCGCCACGCGCATCAAGGTCCTGTTCCCAGCCCTCGTTGATGTCGTAGATAAGGTCGGGATTTTGCTCCGAGCGCAACTTCATAAGTTCGCCATGGAGGTGCAAAACGCGTGAAGAGCCAGCCTGCTCGTGCAGATTGTCAACATTTTGCGTTACGACAGTAACATCTGCCCACTCCTCCATCGAGGCAATGGCGCGATGGCCATCGTTGGGTAGCTTAGTGAGCGACTCCTTGCGGCGCATATTGTAGAACTCAATAACCTTGTCACGATTGTTCTTGAGTGCCTCGGGAGTACACACCTCCTCTATTTTATAGTTCGCCCAAAGGCCATCAGCATCGCGAAATGTTGCAATGCCACTATCGGCGCTAACACCCGCACCTGTAAAAACTACAATATTCTTTCTTGCCATAACTAATAATTTTCTACAAAATTAAGAAAAATTCTGCGTTCATATTCAATTACATCAAACTATTTTTGGCGTCTACTTTGCAGATAAGGTGCAAAATGCTACCTTTGCGCTAAATATCAGTTTGAAAATGAAAAAGCTACTTAAAAACCTTGGTATCTGGATTATCATCGCAATGATAATCGGTATCGTTGTAGGTATCTTCATGGGTGAGGATGCCTCAATCTTCAAGCCCCTTGGCGACTTCTTCATTCAGCTAATTAAGATGTTGGTTGTACCCCTCGTCTTTGTATCTATCGTTAGCGGTGCTGCGGCACTCGGCGAGACAAAGTCGGCAGGATTAGTTGGCGGACTTAGCATCGGCTACATGATGGTCACTACAATCATCTCCATCTCTGTGGCTTTGATGCTCGGCGTAATATTCGAGCCAGGCTCACATGTTGAAGCCGATGGCATGACAGCCATTGCCGTTGCAAGTGCAACTGCCGTCGAGAGCGCAGCACCCGAGACAGCAGGATTCTGGGATACCGTAATCGGCATGATTCCCGCAAACCCCATTGAGGCACTCTCAACAGGCAACATCCTTCAGATTATCATCTTCGGTCTCTTCCTCGGCTTCGGTATCTCGGCACTCGCAACCGAGAAGCGTCGTATGTTGACCAATGGTCTTAATAACATCCTCGAGGCACTCATTTGGTGCATCGGCAAGGTGATGTATGTTGCACCGTTCGGTGTATTCGGTCTTATCGCAGATGCTACGGGCACATTCGGCTTTGACATCCTCATGCAGGTGGCTAACGTATTGTGGCTCGACCTTATCGCCGTGGCAATCATCGGTTTGGGTCTCTACCCCTTGACCGTAGCACTCTTCTCGCGCGTGTCGTTCAAGAGCTACTTCCGCGAGATGATCAAGCCCCAGATTGTGTCGTTCTCAACAGCGTCATCACTCGCCACACTCCCCGTAAACATGGAGGCGTGCGACAAAATGGGTGTATCGAAGCAAACATCTGGCTTTGTGCTCCCATTGGGTGCTACAATCAACATGTCGGGTAACGCCATCTACTACGCGCTCCTTGCGACATTCTTTGCGCAGCTCTACGGCATCGACCTCGGCATGACGGAGTATGTATCTATCACCATCGTTTGCGCACTCGGTGCTATCGGTCAGGCAGGCGTTCCTGGCCCTACGCTCCTTGCAGCAGCAGTTCTTGTTGCAGCGGGCATTCCATTGGAGGGTCTCCCCTTGTTCTACGCCCTCGACCGTATCTTCGACATGATTCGCACAACGCTCAACATCACTGGCGACGCCGCTTGTGCAGCCGTTGTAGACCGTTTCGTAAAGAGATAAATATATGGTATGGTGTTTGTTCATAGGCTGAGGTACAAAACCTTAAGCCTATGAAACGAACACTTATCATCGCAATTGGCGCCGTAGCACTCCTCGTCTTAGGATTCACAATCTCGGGAGTAGCACAAGAGGCGCAATCAAACAAAGAGAGTCGTCAAGCACAACACGAGGCGCGACAGCAACAACGCGCACAACGCTTGGCAGAGTATCGCGAACACTTAGACTCAACAATCCTATCGCACAACTATCGCTTCGTACCAGAGACGATGCAACAGCTCCCTGCGGGCATGATGCGCAACCTGCAAAATCCCTGTTACGAGATTATCGTATGGAGCGAGGCAGTAGATGTCTGCATCCCCTTCCTCAAGGGCTACACACCGCCTTACTATCCCGTAGTGTTTAACTATGTACTGTCGAGCGTGCAGGGCTACACCGCCGAGCAGACCGAGTATGGTTGGCACATCACGTTCCAGAGTACGATGTTCACATCGACAACATTCACCTTCTCGTTTGAGATATACTCACACTATGGTGGCGCAACGCTCACGATATCGTCACCCTTCTATAACAGTGTGCAGTACACGGGAAACATCTTTGGAATATAGACAACTCATAAACGAAAAGAGCCAACCCTTCATGGAGTTGGCTCTTATTTTTCTTTATAGGACTCGTCCTACTCTCGAACGCAACGCACAGGCATCGCATTGGCACGCTGCATCGAGCGGTCAGTCTCTATGCCGTTCCATGTGCGGGTGTTACTATTAAGATTGAAGTACAACGCCTTAGCATTGCTACCATCAGTTGTTGCACTCCAATAGTAACCCGACCAGGGCACAGGACGCTCCTCGTTTACGTTCATATTGTCGAGGCGACCATCGAGATAGTTGCGACGACCCGCAGCCGAGAAGAAGTGAGTCTCACCCGTTGCAGTGTCCTCGAGCCACCAGCCATACATCTTCTGCGCCTCCTCCCACATCATAGCATCGTCAGCCGCAGCAATGGTAAGAGTCTCAAAGACCTTAATGCTTGGCACACGCCAACCCGCAGGGCATGGATCGTAGTTTGTCTTTGACTCTGCACTCCACAATGCATCATCGTGGCCATTATTAAGCCAGTCGTTGCCATTATCGGGGTTGCCAATGACGATATTTCGGGGATTCTCGTTGGTCCACTCTATGCTACCACCCTTCTTCGATTCTACATAACCCATAGCGGTCTCATAATCGTTGTAATCGTAGAGTGCATCGTCGTAGTTAAAGCTAAAGTTCCAATCACTGGGACCAGGGAGCGGATCCTTGCGTCCCCACTGATAATAGACACCATATGAGCGTGCAATAGCATCCTTATCTGAGCTACCCTCGTTGTTAGTATCAGCGCCGAGGTTCTGATTCATCATCGTAACGCCACCAATTGTTATGGTATTCTCCACGGCCATTGGGTCGTTGTTCGTCACCCAAATATGCCAGCTCCAGATAAGGTTGTCACTTGCATCGTATGCACCAATAAGAGCGCTACCTGGCACAACTGAATCGAGCTCATTGCCATCCTCATCCTTGTCGGGTACGAGGTAGAACATAGCATAACCATCGCGCATATCGAGATATTTGATGAGGCTGCGCTTATTCTGCCACAACAACTTAACCTTGGCTGTAGCAAGCTCCACCGAGCCATTACCGCCACGCATGGGATTGAACTTATAACGCACCTTAGGCTCACAAGCTACATAGCAGTTGGCAGGGGCATCTGTATAGTCGACCTCGGTGGGGACAATAGCGAGGTAGATATCTACCGACTTGGTGTTGCCCGTAGGAGTGTAACCCTTGAGTGTGAGCGTACCACTCTCCACCTCCTCGTTGTCGAAGGTCTCAGGAGCCTTGACAGTAATGGTTACGCTATACATATCGATATTAACTACCTCCCAACCCTTAGGGGTAGATGTAGGCGTGAGCGATGTGATGTTGCTACTATCGAAGGTTGTCGAACCTATCTCGCCAGGCATTGATACAAAGATGCTCCTTGAGGGGACATTAAGACTATTTGTCTCCTTCTGGCTACATGATGCCATGATGCCAGCCAGGGCAAGTATCGCAACAATGTAAATATGAAATCTCTTCATACGGTCTTATATACTTTTATTCGTTTAATTCAATCTCAATAATTTCAATCTCATTTGTGGTATGCTCGGCAAGGTGAGATACTAAAATCTCAACCTCGTCACGATTGTCAAACGTACCCAAAACAAAGCCATCAGCCTCCTTAGATACACTCTGGCGTGGTGCCTCGGCGCTGATTATTGCACGAAGGTCATCGCTGAGCACGTCAGCAGTAATCTTTATCATGTAGCGCATGCCCGTTACTGGCACAACCACACTACCATCGTTATCACGCTCCACGGTGGTGATATTCAACATCGCACCATTCTGCCAACGACAAATCTCTGGAGCCTTGAAGCCCTTCTCCTTGAGGAAAAGCTGTGCCTCGTCAGCCTCGCGACGAGAGCTAAAGCCACCAGCATAGTAGACGTAGTTACCCTCCTCATTGCGAGTGATATAGAGTGGTTGTACACCCTTAAAGAGCGTCATAGGCTGTTTACTGCGGAACTCACCAAGAAGTATTCGGTAGATAGTACCACGCTCATAGACCTTCAAGTCGGGAATGGGATTGGTATCTCTATAGAAGTTGGTGCGGCCAATAGCAATGGGCTGGAAGTCGATAAACAATCGACGCTCAAGACTCATAGGCTCAAGGCGATAGTTAATCTCGCGTGGCTCGCGCTGGAGTGTAGCGATAGAGTCGGCAGCCTCGTCGAGACCCATGGTGCGCGCAAAGTCATACTCGAAGTTGCGCAACGTAGGACGGCCAAGTGCGTAGTGCATAAGTGCGTCGGTAGCATAATAGCCAGCCTCGCGTGAACACTCACGACGCATATCGGCAAACTCTGCCGACGAGCAATCAAGTAGGTCGTAGTGGCGGTCGCGCTCAAGCAAGTAACCATAAGCGTAGTACTTGGTGTCGAGGATATGGTTCCAGCGGGTCTCAATCTCCTCGGCCTGCGCCTCGGCATCAGCCTTAAGTGTTGCAAATTCTGCGAAGAGCACCTCTGCGTCTGCCTCATTGTCCACTGTGCGATAGTTCTCTGCAACGCTATTCATGCGGTCGTAGATTGCCATATACTCCACAACGAGGCTATCCATCTTGGCATCCTCGCGCTGCGCCTCACACAACTCGGTGTAGTCCTCGGCATAAAGCACGTCCTTGATACAGTGGTTGTCAATAAGATTACGATAGAGAGGCAACTCCACAGGCTCAACAATGGGTTCCTCCTCGATAATCTCCTCCTCGATGGGGGCGTTCATCTGCGCAAGCACCCACTCTTGCTCCAACTCGTTGATGCGAGCGATGATGTCACCGCGCATGGTGCGTATATCGAAAATCTGCTGTTCGAGTTCCAAGATACGGTCACTAAATGCGCTAAACTCCTCAGGCGTAGGTGTCAAGCCCTCATTACCGAGGCTATCGGCATAGACGCGGAACTGGTTACGCACGTCTGTCATAATCATAGAGACAGAGTCCTCCTTAGCAACCAAAGTTCTCTCTCTCTGCTGCAACTCCACATATTCGGGGTTGGTATTTAACTCATCAATGGGATCGTGCGCCGTAGTAATAGCCACCGCCGAGAGTGTCGTGGTAACTAAGAATGCGGCTATGTATATCACCCTCTTCATATATCTATTCTAAAACTTTATCTCAAAACCTTCTCTATCTCCACGAGCGGAAAAAGAGCAACTGTATAAATCCAAAAATCTCCAAACGACCGATAAGCATCAGCACCGTAGAGTTAAACTTAAGCACGGTTGGCAGAGCGGCAAAATTATCCATCGAGCCCACCTCGCCAAAACCAGGACCTACGTTACTTACACACGCTATAGATGCCGTGAGCGATGTCACCACATCGAGGCCAAATATTGTATATATAATCGTACCAAGCAACACGGTCATGATGTAGGCCACGATGAATGTCATAACGAGGCTCTGCACACCCTCGTCCTGCACCATGCCATCCACCTTTGTACGTATCACAGCATTTGGGTGGAGTTGCACCTTCATGCGGTTGCGAATAATCTTCGAGGCGATAAGCACACGATCAACCTTCATACCTCCCGAAGTTGAGCCAGCACAACCACACACCACCGAGCAGAGTATCAGCAACATTATAGCCAACGGAGTCCATGTGTTAGTGTCGGCCGTAGCAAAGCCCGATGTAGTGGAGATACTAACCACCTGGAATGCCGAGTGTCGCAACGACTCTCCCCAGCTATCGTATATACCCTCTGCCAATAGGCTGAACGACATAGCCAGCGAGACTATAACCAACATACCTATAAAAGCGCGAACGACTTCGGAGCGGAAAATATTGTTTCGTCGACCCGTCATAGAGGCATATAATATGCCGAAATGTATGGCCGAAAGTGTCATGGCAACCATAAGGATGCCCTCGATAAGCGCGCTATCCCAGAAGCCCACCGAGAGGTTCTTGGTGCTAAAGCCACATGTTGCGCATGCCGACATAGCCTGTGTTGCAGAATCGAACCATGTCATGCCCGCAAACTTCAACGCCAATGTTGTGCAGACCGTGAGACCCACATATACCATGGTAAGGATGCGGATGATAACCCTCGAGCGGTAGTGGAAGTTATCCTTGGCGATGGTAGACATCTCCACATTTGAGAGCATATGGCGACTGCGACCCATCGAAGGCAGGATGACCAAGGCGAACATCACAACACCAACACCACCAATCCATGCCGAAGCTGCGCGCCAAAAAAGCATACCTCGAGGCAGGAACTCGATGTCGTTGAGAATAGATGAGCCCGTCGTTGTGAAGCCCGACACACTCTCAAACCATGCGTTGATTGCCGTAAACTCACCGCCCCAAATAACATATGGGAAGGTACCCACGATGCAGGCCACAAGCCACGAGCCAACGACAATAGCATAACCCTCCTTAATCTTAATCTCGCCACCCTTCTCTGTAAAAATCAGGGGGAAGAAACCCAACATCGAGGTCAGGAATGAGGATAGTAGCAATGGGTGGAATGCCGAATCGTAGTCGTTGACCATTGAGACGATAGCCGACAACAACATGAATGCCGCAATGAACTGCAGCACCATGCCAATGTAACGTATAACGACATGAATTCGCATAACCACTCCGAAACTTAAAGATTACTTTGTGAACTTTGCAATGAGCTGGGCTATGCGGTCACGCAGTGTAACGATCTCATCTCGGCAAGCAATCTCATCGTCGAAAGGCTTCTTATAGGTGAGATAGTCGCCAAGACTGCGATTGATGCGCAACACGGGACGCACAAAGTAGTAGTGAAGGAAGAAGTAGAACATGATGACGATGACCACCATAACCACCAACGAGATAAACACAGGGGTCACAGCTCGACGTGCCGTATGGCTAAGGTTGTTAACCTCGGGGCCCAAGGTATTGTGTACACCCGTCATGTACTCAGTAATCTGGTGGGCAGTTCGCTCGTACTCGGGCTTATACTTATCAACATACCACTCGTGCGTTGTGGGCGCCAAGAATGTGGTATCGACACTATGGTCATCTCCCGCGATGACCATCAGGCGGTGTACATCGCCACTGATATACGATAAAGCAAGCTCATTGACACGGTTTGTCTGCACTACCAAGCTATCGGCAGCCTCGGGCGTATCAGTACTCTTCATTCTGCGCTGTGCCAAGGTTGTAGAGTGCGACAAGTTAGCAATCGTCTCCTCGCAACGTGCACTATAGCGCTTGATATCCTCAAACTTACCACTCGCCACAGCGAGCGTAATCATCACATCATTCTGCTCGTTGAGTGCAGTGAGCATATTACCCGCAAGGTCGACATTCTCCTTACTTGCCAAGAGGATGTCCTCCGTATCCTTACTAACGCGCTCAAGCTCGAAGAGCGACATCGCTCCAGAGAAGAAGAGTAGGAGCAACAAACACATAAACGCCACCCTCATTCGACGAGTTAGCGACTTGATGCTGAATATGTTTTTGAGTAGTTTTATCACAGTGCTACAAATTTGCTATTGTATTAACCCGACAAAAGTAACACTTTTGTGTTAATTTTCCAAAATTTACTCCATCAATGTAGCACACACATCGCCATTTGCATCAATACTATCAAGACGCACACGGCAAATATTATTCACAGCGTGCTCATCATATGGTACAGATACACGCAGATAATTATCTGTGTATCCATACATTAAGCCATCGTGATTTGTACTCTCGAACAACACCTCGCGCTCCGTGCCGATAAACCTCTCCGCGAAGGCACGGTTGAGCCTTGCAGAGAGCTCCTCGAGGCGCGACACACGCTCTGTGGAGATGCGCGACTGCACCTTATTAGGCATATCCACGGCTGGAGTACCTGGACGCTCCGAGAATGGGAAGATGTGCAAGAAGGATGCACCAACCTCCTCCAAAAGGCGATATGTCTCCATAAACTCCTCCTCACCCTCGCCAGGGAAGCCTACAATGACATCAACACCCAAGAACGAGTCAGGCATCAACTCACGAATCTTTGCGATACGCTCACGATAGCGCTCGGCAGTATAGCGACGACGCATAAGTCCGAGGATGCGCGTAGAGCCACTCTGCAGAGGAATATGGAAGTGAGGAACAAATTTAGGTGACTGCGCGCAAAACTCTATAATCTCGTCAGTTATGAGATTGGGTTCGATGCTCGAAATGCGATAGCGCTCGATGCCATCTACCCTATCCAACTCGCGCAACAAATCGATGAAACTCTCGCCCGTTGTGCGACCAAAATCACCCGTGTTTATACCCGTGATAACAATCTCCTTCTGACCCGCTGCTGCTATCTCCTTAGCCTCGGCTACGATATCCGCAATGGGCATATTACGGCTCGAGCCACGAGCATAGTGAATGGTACAATATGCACACTTGTAGTCGCAACCATCTTGCACCTTGAGGAATGAGCGTGTGCGGTCGCCCGAAGAGTAGGCCGCAAAGAAGCGTGTGAGGTTCTCAACAGAGCAACTGTAAACCTCCGCCTTACCCCTTTCGGTTAGTTCAACCACTCGTTTATATAAATCGCCTTTATCGTTATTACTCAACACAATATCCACACCCTCAATAGCAGCGATATCGTGGGGCTTCAGCTGGGCATAACAACCCGTAACGGCGATGATTGCATTGGGGTTACGGCGGTGGATTTTACGAATGATATTACGACACTTCTTGTCGGCATGCTCCGTCACCGAACAGCTATTTATAACCGCCACATCCGTAGGCTCTGATGGCTCGACACGACGATAACCACCACGCTCGAACTCGCGTGCCAAAGTGGATGACTCCGAAAAGTTGAGCTTGCAGCCCAAAGTGTGAAAACTAACCCTCTTCTCCTGCATATAAAAATCAATTTACAATTTCATTGTAACCCCTATTTTGGGCACTTTCATTGGGCGAAGTTACAAAAAGTTAAGATAAAGT
>JAZRAT010000123.1:0-17919 GCA_045634725.1 Alistipes sp.
TTTGGGAGTTGACTCAGAGCTTGCTCATGTAGGCAAACTCCGAAAAACAACAAAGCCACTCGATTGAGTGGCTTGTCATTTTAAGTAGTGGGAGCAAAGGGATTCGAACCCCTGACCCTCTGCTTGTAAGGCAGATGCTCTGAACCAGCTGAGCTATGCTCCCGTTTTGTAATGCTTGGGCGCTGCAAAGGTAGTAATTATTTTTTAATCTGCAAATTTTTCGATAAGTTTTTTTTCAAAGAGTCTCGACATCTTTCGAAGCTCGACCGCATCTACTGCTTATCGGCGCTTGGCATTTCCTCCAACCATCCTATGGCCATAGCCATTGCAGCTTATCGTTTGCTACCTTCATTTGTGCGACCCACGCACTTAGCGCCTGAACAAGGACTTGAACCTAGGACCCCATGATTAACAGTCATGTGCTCTAACCGACTGAGCTATTCAGGCATTTTTAAGAACCGTTATCTTTCGATTGCGGTGCAAAGGTAGACATTATTTTTTATTCTGCAAACTTTTTCGCAACTTTTTTCAAAAAAAAGTGCATTTTTCTTGAAAATCGTCTAAAAAACCTATCTTTGTGGTATGAAACGCCTATATAAACACATATTTCTGGTACTTCTTCTTGTGGCATCTTGCAGCGAACTTTTTGCTCAGGAGGTCCCCAAAAGTGCCCTAATCTTTCAAAAGAGCACCCACGACTTCGGACATATCGACGAAGAGGGTGGTGTTGTCACATGTAGTTTTGAGGGTGTGAACACATCGAACTACCCCATCAAGATTGAAAAAATTGTCACCACATGCGGATGCACAACCGTGGAGTTCGACAAAAAACCTATCCCCGCAGGTGGAATTTTTAGTTTCAAGGTGGCATTTAGTCCTCTTAACCGACCTGGTCGCATCGATAAACAAATTTTCGTTCTGGCATCGGATGCCCCAACCGAGATAGTTCTTAATATAATAGGATATGTAAACGCGCGCGAGCGCACAATAGATGAGCTCTACCCCTTCGACATGGGAGGAGGTCTGCGCCTAAAGAGCAACTTTCACGCCTTTGGCTACCTCGAGCACGGCAAGGAGATCACGGAGCATATCGGCTATGTGAACACGTCAAGCAGGGCGATAACCTTAGATATAGACTACACCACTGAGTCGGGACTGCTTGACATCACCTACCCCACACTCATAGAGGCGGGGGTAAGAGGCGACATAACGCTACGCTATACCGTGGATGAGAAGAGTAATATTTATGGTACAAAGCGCGATGTTATGATGATTCGCGTTGACAACACACCATCGCCCTACACCCTGACATCGCAGGTTATCGTAGTAGATAATTTTGATAATATGGACGATATTTCGGCTCCTATGCTCGTTATTTCGAAAAATATTATTAAATTTGGGGAGGTAAATTGCTCTAACGATGTGATGGAGCAGCGCGTGGTGCTCACCAATGAGGGGGCATCGCTACTTGTTGTGCGTGCTGTGGAGAGTAGTTCACAGGCTGTGGAGTGTCTCGCCAAGCGCGATATAATCATAGTCCCTGGTGCATCACACGAGGTTGTTGTGCGTCTGTATGCTCCACGCATAGAGGATGTGGACAACCCCTTTGTTGCGCGCATATACTTTATTACCAACGACCCACTGCGCCCCATGCAGTCGGTGCGCGTGAATGCCCTACCGCTATAGGATGGCACAAGATGAAGAAACACAAACAATAATATAAACTAAGGAGATTAACATGTTTAAGATTGTCGAAAAACGCAAGCTCGCGGAGAACATCTACGAGATGAAGATTGCCGCGGAGCGTGTAGCACGCGCTGCCCAGCCCGGACAGTTCGTCATTGTACGCGCTGACGAGGGTGGCGAGCGCATACCTCTCACCATTGCCGACTACGACGTAGAGGCTGGTACCGTAACTATCGTTACTCAGACCATCGGTCACTCAACAAAGAAGATTTGTAACCTCTAGGCCGGCGACTCGCTCGTTGACTTCGCAGGTCCATTGGGTCGTCCATCGGAGTTCGTACACATGCCTCTGGAGGAGCTCAAGAGCCGCAAGTATATCTTCGTAGCTGGCGGTGTGGGTACTGCACCCGTATATCCTCAGGTTAAGTGGCTCAAGCAGCATGGCGTAGATTGCGATGTTATCATCGGCGCAAAGACCAAGGATATGCTCATCTACATCGACGAGATGAAGAAGGTGGGTAACGTACACATCGCAACTGACGATGGCACCGAGGGCTACAAAGGTATGGTAACAGGCCTTATGAAGGAGCTCGTAGAGACAGAGGGTCGCAAGTATGACGAGTGCGTATGTATCGGTCCTATGATCATGATGAAGTTCGTTTGCCTCACCACAAAGCCCTGGAACTTGCAGACTACCGTATCGCTCAACGCGCTTATGGTCGACGGCACAGGTATGTGTGGTGCATGCCGTGTATCGGTAGGTGGCAAGACACTCTTTACTTGTGTTGACGGCCCCGAGTTCGACGGTCACCAGGTGGACTTCGACGAGGCTATGCGTCGCCAGGCGATGTATAAGAACCAGGAGAGATTAGACAACGAGAATCGCGAACACAAATGTAACTGCTATGGCAAATAAGATACCACGCGTCGCTGTACGCGAACAAGATCCTAAGGTGCGTGCTGCAAACTTCGAGGAGGTATGCTACGGCTACAACCAGGAGGAGGCATTGCTTGAGGCTACACGCTGCTTGAACTGTAAGAACCCACGCTGCGTTGCTGCGTGTCCCGTAAATATCAACATCCCAGAGTTTATCCACCACCTCACCGAGGGTGATATCCGTGGCGCTGCCGACACCATCCATGTCGATAGCTCACTCCCCTCTATTTGTGGTCGAGTATGTCCACAGGAGTCGCAGTGCGAGGGCTCATGCGTCTTGGGCATCAAGGGCGAACCTGTTGCTATTGGTAAGCTCGAGCGCTTTGTGGGCGACTGGGCATTGGAGCATAGCGCAGAGGCGGAGAGCGTCGAGATCACTCCTAACGGCCACCGCGTAGCCGTTGTGGGTAGTGGCCCTGCTGGCTTGGCTTGCGCAAGCGACCTCGCAAAGATGGGCTACAAGGTTGACGTATTCGAGGCTTTGCACCGCTTGGGTGGTGTGCTCTCGTACGGTATTCCCGAGTTCCGTTTGCCTAAGGACAGAGTCGTTGCACGCGAGATTAACGAGGTTAAGAAGCTCGGCGTTAAGTTCGAGACCGACGTTATCATCGGCCGTACAACAACCATCGACTCACTCCTCGACACCGAGGGCTACGACGCTGTATTCGTAGGCTCGGGTGCAGGTCTTCCACGCTTCATGGGCATCGAGGGCGAGAACCTCAATGGCGTGCTCTCGGCTAACGAGTTCCTCACACGCGTAAACCTTATGGGTGCATGGGATCCCGCGCACAACGACACTCCAGTGTATGTAGGTAAGAAGGTAGTTGTTGTAGGTGGCGGTAACGTAGCTATGGATGCTGTGCGTACTGCAAAGCGTCTCGGCGCAGAGGCAGTTATCGTATATCGCCGTGGCGAGGCTGAGCTTCCCGCACGTAAGGAGGAGGTACACCACGCTAAGGAGGAGGGCATCGAGTTCCGCATGCTCACCAACCCCACTCACATCATCGGCACAGAGGATGGCTGGGTTAAGGGCATCAACTGCGTAGAGATGGAGCTCGGCGAGCCCGACGCAAGTGGCCGTCGTTCACCCGTTGAGAAGGCGGGCTCGGACTTCGTTATCGACTGCGACGTTGTTATCATGGCACTCGGCACTTCGCCTAACCCACTTATCGCTTCGACAACAGGTGGCTTGAACATCAACCGCCGTGGCTGTATCGAGGCAAACGAGATGGGTGCTACATCACGCGAGGGTGTCTTCGCAGGTGGCGATGCCGTGACAGGTGCTGCAACCGTAATCTTGGCTATGGGTGCTGGTCGCAAGGCTGCAAAGGCCATCGACGAGTATATCAAGTCTAAGTAATACCTAATATATCAAATAATAAGGGGCTATCCGCTGTGGATAGCCCCTTATTATTTTATAGGATGGCTGACGTTAGTAGATGAGCTCGAAGTCATCGACCAACATCAAGCTCTGTGTTGAGCCAGTGAAGTAGTCACCAAAGTGAGAACCTGTGCAAATGATGATAATATGCGTAGGTATCTCATTTGTCGAGCGATAGTCGATAGGCAGCGTAAACTCCACCCAGCCATCGGTAGACTCCGTAAAGATAAGCTCGCCAGAGCCGATTACATCCTTACCCTTAGGATTGAAGAAGGTGCTCTCGTTCTGCGTGTTTACAACCACGGGGCAATCCTCGCTACCACCATACTCAGCAGCAGTCCAGTTACCTACGGCGATGGCAATCTGACCCTCGTCGTTATCACCCTTCTTGAGGTCGGGGCGTGCCGAGGGCACCTTACCCACCTCATCGATAACACCGCAGTTATACTTAACCCAACCGTGAAGAGCCACGGGGCGCGCAGTGCAGGGACGACCGAAGTTTACAAGGCCGTTAGTACCCACTAGGCCTCCGAACTCACCTACGAAGAGGTTACCCGCGGCAAACTTACCGATACCCATGAGCGATGCCTTCTTCGACTGAAGCGATGCGGCATAGATACCCTCGCTGCCGGGGCGAACATCGGTTGTAGGCTCTGTAAGCGTTGTGCCCGCAATAGCAGCGCCATCGTTACCTGTGTTCCAGTATGGAGCAGAGTCAGCAAGGAAGGGGTATACGATATTGTTGTTTGTAGACCACTCCTCGAAGCCAGCGTTGGGAAGAGCGTAGACATCCTCGGTTGTAACCTTCACTACCTCAGTGACATTCTCGCCCGAATATGCCATAACCTCATACTCGGTAAGGGTCTCAAGGTCGGCAACACATGCCGAGAAGCTACCACCATCAACAGTGACATCCTCAACCTCAATCCACTCCTGAGTGCCCGCAACGCGATAGCGGAAGCCGAGGTCGGAGTTAGCACGGCCGTTAGCATAGAGCCAGATGCGCTTTGCCCAAGCATCTGCGCCCACGAGCTCCACCTCAAGGTCCTTCTTGATGATGCGGAGTGTCCACAACTCGTGAATGTCGCCGTGGTATGTTACGTCGATGTTACGCGCAGTATCCTCGAACGATGTTATCTCCATGGGGTCGGGCGAGTAGGTAGTAATCTCCTCGGGGCCGAACTTCGCAGCGAGCACCTTGACATTCGAGAGGTCGAAGTCCATAGGCACATATGCCGTAGCGATATGGCCCTCGGGGTCTATCTCCGACTCACCAATCTGTCCCTCGATGCGGAAAGAGCGCGCGATGCTCTGCTTTGCAGTGATTATCCACTCGTAGTCCTGATACATCGAAAGGGTTACATACAAGGGGTTACGCATGTCGAATGTACCAGGGAAGGTAACATCCATCTCTGCACCCTCGGTAACAACGACATTAGTAATGTTTACCTTACGAATGTCTGCAGTCTCCTTAAGCACAAGCTCTACGGTGTGGTTCGCGGCGTTAATTGCAGGAGCAGACTTAAGGCCCTCGGCCTCCATGCTCACAATATCGAGTTTAATAACGGGATAGGGAATGTCGTTCTCGATGCAACCACCGAGCACAAACATAATGGCTCCCATGCCCAAAAGACGAAATATATTACG
The DNA here is from genome assembly GCA_045634725.1 of Alistipes sp. Classification (GTDB taxonomy): domain Bacteria; phylum Bacteroidota; class Bacteroidia; order Bacteroidales; family Rikenellaceae; genus Alistipes. Next base: position 5,652 of record JAZRAT010000123.1, read on the forward strand.
CATAACTCTACTTCTTCTTATTATTCCACAAATGTGCCACAATACCAATCTGAATATCGGTGATATTTACCTTGAAATTGAGGCTCGACTGGTCACGACGGCCGATAACATTATCCATAGCATCGAACTGACGAACATTGCTATAACGCAAGCCACCAATGCCCACGGTTGCCGTTACACACACCTGGGGGAAGATGTAGACGCCAAGGCCTGGGTTTACGTTGAGCTGTGCACCAAAGTTACGACTGCGTGAAACATTTACAACATCGCCACCCGATGTAAAGCGTGATGTGCCACTCTTAACCAAGAGCTCGGCCTCGAGAATCACACCCACGATGCCACGACGATCCAAGCCGAGGTAGTTGCGGTGGAACAATGCCCACGAGAAGCTCTCGTTGCGAAGTCCGAGGTTCGAGATGCTCATACCCTCCAAACCGTCAGCAATAAGACCAAGATCCAGACTCGCATTATCGATACCGCCATTGATATACTGATAGCCGAGGCGGATACCCACAGCCAAGTTATCGCGGTAGGCGTATGCGAAGAATGGACGAATCGTAGTGCTACGCAAGCCGATGTTGATGTCGTTAAGCAGGAGCATGACATCGGAATTCTCAGTCGAGATATTGCCATACGATGCTGTAAGACCGAGCATGCACTCGCCCTTATAGACAAACTTGTTGTCACCAACATTGCGGTCAACACGCTGGCGCATAGGCAAGAAGCGGGTCTTGGTCTCTGGAGTTATCTCCTGAGCCTGAAGCGTTGCTACTGAAACAAATGCAGCAACCATAAATAGTATTAGTCTCTTCATAGTGTGTGCATTTTATAGGTAGAACGATACGCCAAAACCAACCGAGAGGAAGTTCAACTTGAAATTCATATTCGAAGACAAGAGGTCACCACTCTCAACCTGATTCTTGAGCTGTGTAACCTTGTCAACACCAATACCGAAGACGCCGATAGAGAGCTCCAAAGCGGTGTTGTCGGTTACAAAGGCTACGATACCGGGCTGAAGTGCTATCGAAGCACCAAAGTTCTTTGCGTAGGTACCCACATAGTTCTGCATGCCATCAACAACGCCATTCTCAGCTACGGTGCGCGACTGACCACCCGAGAGGCTCAACTGCACCTCTGCAAAGACTGCAAAGCGGTTGCTGTATCCAAGTGGGATGTATGGACGCCAGAAGATTGTACCTGTATAGGTGTGCTTGAGGCGGTGGAAGAAGTCGATATTGATATCTGTTCCCGCCATCGAAAGCGACGCGTTGTCGAGTGCAAGCAACGAACGGTCGTAACCAAAGCGCACACCAATAGCCATGTTCTTGCTAATGGCATAGGCAATCATGGGGCTAACACCTACGGTATATCCCTCCGAATCGATGTTATCAATAACGAGCAATTTGTAATTCTCGTTTGTGTGAGTAGAGTATGACGCCGTACCACCAAATATCCACTGGCCACGTGGCACAAAGGTTGCATCCGTAGAGAAACCTCGCTGCGCACGAGCCTCATTGGGTGTTAAGACCGTTGCGACATCGCCCGATGACGCAACCTCAACGCCCCCACTCTCGGCGTTCTGTGCCATTACTCCCACTGCTGAGAGCAAGGCAAGAAGTGTAATATAAAATTTCTTCATCAAAACAAATATAGTGAGATAGTGGTGGCGTCACCACCACTATCTCTTTATTTACTAATAGTTCAAGACTATATCATCGACATACATCCACGAGCTTGTAGAACCGCAGAAGTAGTCACCATAGCCCGAAGGTGTGAATGACACAACAATCTTCTTGGGCTTAACATCCTTCATATCATCACGGTATGTGATGTTGATGGTCTCCTGGGTCCAATCTGCGCGAGAGTCAGTGCCCTGCAAGTAGCCGTAGGCGATGATACCATCGCGTGTTGCCAACGACTCCATAGTTAGGAATGTCGAAGTATCCTTAGTGTTTACCGCATAGGTAGTACCGTCGGTGATAAGCACCATGATGGTGTACATATCTGTACCCGATGCCTGTGAACCCTCGTTGATAGTACCCTCGTTGTTCTTCATCCAGAATGAGAGGCTCGCGGGGCGGGCAGTGAAGGTGAAGTCACGACCGAAAGTTACGATACCATCCAAGCCGTTCATCGCGAAAGTACCAGTGAAGAGGTTACCCGCAGCGAACTTACCGATACCCATAACCGAAGCCTTCTGCGACTTGAGGTATGCCGACTGTGTACCAGTAGAGCCTGGGCGAACATCGGTAGAGGGCTGTGTAAGTGTAGCACCTGCCATGTTACCACCCTCGTTACCTGTCAACCAGAATGCTACATCACCATCGCCATAGGGCAACCACCATGTAGGCTTGCTCCAGCGCTCCATGTCGCCGTTAGGAATCTGAGCACCTGCAGCTGTCTGATGTGTAAGAGCCTTACCAGCATCTGCGCCCTCGACAACGAGCTTATATGTGTAGTTCTTCTCGGCAGCGAAGTTAGAGCCTGCGGCAGTATATGTACCATCAGCAGCAGCTACGGCGTCTACCTCTGTCCATGTAGTGCCATCAGCCGAGTATGCAATCTTCACTGACAATGCGCTATCGATAACTGTAGCCTTGAAGGTAACATTACCAAACCAAAGGTCGTAGTCAGATGTTGTAAGGGGCATAACACCCTGAACAAGGTAGTTTACATCCTTTGTAAGCTTACCGCCATCAACATCCATGATGTGGAAGCTGAGAGCCTGCTCACCACCAGCAACCTGCGAGAAGAAGGCCTCGCTTACGATAACCTTATACGAGAGGTCGTCGTTCTTCTGGATGGTGATACCCTCGGGTGCGTCGTTAAGAAGGTCGTAATCAACACCTGACACGGTCAATGTCATGGTCTCGATTGCAGCCAACGACGCAACGTTATAGGTGCGTGAATCGGTTGTAGAGAACTGCTGCACCGACAAGTCGAAGCCCTCACCCACGATTGTTGGGTCGGGAGAGAAGATGATAACATCATCAAACTCCTCGATAGACTCATCAACAATAGCCTCGATGGTCAAGCCACCTGGAGCATCGGGCGAGTACTTAAGCTTCACGGTGTAGCGTGCAGCAACCTTAACGTTCTCGATAAGGCCCTCCTTGATGATATCGCCCTCAACGGGGTGAGTACCCTCAAAGTGCCAGTAGAGTGATGTTTGACCCTCGGGAAGCATGAAGTAACCCTCCTTAGACTCCTCATACTCCAACGCCGAGATGTCACCCTTAGCGATAGCCGAAGCATCGTAAGCATCTGCTACTGACACGCTTGTGAAGTAACCATCCGAAAGGTTTGCAGCCACTGTAGTGTCATACTCCACAGCAACGATGGTTGAGCCGAGAGTACAATCCACGGTTACGGGAGTTACGATGCCGGCCTCTACAGCGAACGCCTGCTCGCCGTAGTAGTACTTAGAGTCGAACGTAGCAACGCAACGCTCGCCAACCTGAACCTTTGCAGTGTAGTCGCCTGTGAGCAACGACATGTACTCAGGCACATCGTTCAAAGAGTTGTAGCGGCGGATAAGAGTCTCATCCTCACCCTCTACCTTGTAGATCTTGATTACTACGTTATCGTCAGCCGAAACAGCCGCCTTGGTTGCTACGCCCAAGCGTACAGCACCCTCGCCAGAGGCCATCTCAACATGAGTATCTGTATCCTTTGAACATGCCGCTACAACGAGCACCATGCTCAACAATGCTAATATCTTTTTCATAATAGACATAATCTTGTGGGGGATTAGTTATGCTACTCGAAGCGCATCATTACGGTCTTAGTAGTGACATTGCCCTCAGCATCAGTTACCGACATCTCGAAGTTGTGCTCACCTGCACCAAGCATCTTAAGCACAGCGAGGAAGTTTGTGATACTCAACTGGAGCTCCGACTTGCCTACCACGTCATCACCTACGGGGAAGCCAAGACCCTTCAACGACTCGAAGTACTGAGTGTCGTTAACAAGGCTGAACTCGCCAGCGAGGCCTACGCTTGACAACTCCTCGGGAGTAAGTGTTGCAGAGATAATCTTAACACGGAAGTCTGAGATTGTGAGAGGTGCTGTTACCTGCAAGTCACAAGTCATACCAGGAACATATGTCTGCTGCTTGTTGATGTCGTAACCAACCCATACAATCTGAGGAGCAACATTCTGACCGTACTTAATAGTAAGTACTGCGGTTGTGTTTGCACCATTTACATCTGTAGCGGTAATCTCATAAGTGTGAGTACCCTCGTACGACTTGAGCAACTCAGCCTGCAAAGCGAACTTGAGGCGTGTGGTTGTTGCATCCTTCACGTCGGTTGGGTAACCCATCATCTTAAGGATAGTAGACGAAGCTGTGGGGGCGCACAAATCCTCCTCCAAATCCATAATCTCAGAGTATGCCTTAACGAAGTCGGCGTTGTCCGATGCAACCTTAACAACCAACGACTTAAGTGCAGCCTTTGCAGTTACGTCGATGTTGATGCTTGAGTTGAAGTTGCCCTCAGCGTCGAACATGTCGTCAGTAAGCTCGAAAGCCTCTGCAAGGTCGTGACCCTCCCATGAGATTACTGGAGCGTCGCTATCGTCGGGAATAGCCTCCTCGAAGAGCGCAACAGAGGTATCGAACGTTACCTCATCGTCGTATGTCCAAGTGTCGCATACGATGCCGATAGTAGCAGTACCATCTGCAGCGTGCTGAACAACAACGTTGATCTTGCGCCACTGCGCAGCCTTAACGTTCTTAATCTCGTTTGTCATGGTGATATCCTTAGTCTCACCAGCATAACGGCAGTTGAACGTAAGCTTAAGGGTGTTTGTTGCAGCTACGGGAGCGAAGTAACCGCCACGAGCCTCCGAGAATGCATACTCCAAAGCGCTATCCTCCAACTCTACGATCATCTTTGTGTGCTCCGCATCGAGCTGATCAGCGAGGTCTGCAGAGTAGGCAACAGTAACCTTGATGTTGGCGAGCTTACATACGAGGTCCTTAACCTCTGTTGTCTGCTTGCGTGTGATTACTACCTCCTTCTCGCCAGCGTATACGGGCTTCTCCCATGCAGCACCCTGCATTGCCTCTGACGACATAGCAATCTTATACACGCCACCATACAATGCGATAGCCTCGGCGGGACGCTCGCCATACTTGAATGATGCCACCTGCTCACCCGCCTGGTTTGTGATTACAACATCGAAGTTGTTGATGTCGATGCCCTCAGCACGAGTTGTGCTCTCGATGTTCTCGGTATCCTCCAAGATGGTTGCCTCCATGTTGTTAAGGCACAAGTAACCGACGTTCTTCTGCAAATCACCCTCGTGATCTACATAGTCAATCTTATCCTTGCTGCACGACGCCAACACAAAGAGTGAGGCGAAGGCGATGCTCATAATTCTAACTACTGATTTCATATCTCTACAATTATTATGCGTTTTCTGAGTTGTCGTTAAGCTCCTGCTCAATGTCGATTGACTCTACAAGATCGTCGTTGAGTGTGATGGTGAGTGTTGCACGACCAGCATTCTCAACATCGAACTTAACAGTGTGAACGGTCTGGGCCTTTGCCGCCTCGTTCTTGTACTCGGGGAGAGTTACTACTGCACCCTCGGCACCCGACTGGTTAGGCTGCTTTACCGCTGTACCCGAGATTGTAAATGCTGCGGGAGCAATGAAGATAGGCTCGTCCTGCGCTGTAACATCGAACTCGTTGCCAGCAGCAGTTGTGAGCGTAAGGTTGTGACCACCAACGAAGTAAGTCTTGAAGGCCTCAGTCACCTCAACCTTAACCAAGGCGTTGGCGATGAAGGCAGTAACCTCAACCTGGGTGTTCTTACGAGGCTCAACAATAAACTCTGCGCTACCCGCAAAGACTGCCTTGTCGTAGCCCTCGACGGTCATGTCACCCGCCTCTACAGTAGCCTTGTAGCTACCATTGTGCAAATAGTTATCACCCTCGTTAAACGCTGCGATGGTTGCATAGTCTGCGGTGTAGGTGTGACCTACGCCATCGATAGTGAGCTTAAAATTCTCGACTGCGGGGGTTGTGCAGTCAATATTGGCTCTTGTCTCATCAACCTGTGTTGCTACGACACAGTTGATGACTACCTGTCCCTCACCCTCCATTTCGCTCTTTGGCGACTCATTCGAACAAGCCGAAAGTGTCAACGCTACGAGCGACGCGAATGCGAAAAACTTTCTCATAATGATTTTGTTTAATTAATATTTTAACTCTTTTATACTATATATATATCGGCAGTGCCGGTTGCTCGGGGGTTACTTTGCAATCTGCACCTTGATGTTATCCAAATAGACATTAATCTCCGCGTTGCTGACACCACTATCCTCACATGAGATTGTGGGATAGAAGCAGATTCGCGACTCGCTTGTAACAGTGAACTCTGTACTATATGTTGGGAATGTCTGACCGAATGCATTGTCACCCACGGTACTACTCATAGATTTTGAGAACAAGGTTGTACCGAAGTCCTCAAGTGTAGTTTCGTATGTTGAGCTAAGGCCCTTGGTACCTGTGGGGATACCATCGATAGGGTTATTTGCGTTGGTGTGCGTAGCAACAGCAATACCAGAACTTGTAATCGTCGACGTGCTACTATCGTGCTCATGCAATGCTGCATCGAACTGTAACTTGATCTTCACATCCTTACCTGGCTTGATACCATACGAACCGTTCCACAATAGTGGCGTATCCATACGGCCATAGTGTGATGATGCGAATGCAATAAAAATCTTAACACACTGATAGCGTGCATTGATGCGCATGGCACCTGGCTTGAGCCAGTAACGCGCAGCATTCCAGCCATTTGTAGGCATTGCACCGTCCAACGACACACCAGGCTGATCTCGGTCCTCTGACGCATATGAGTTGTTACCATAGCTCTCACTCTCCGTCACATTCTCGAAGTTCTCAAATAGAATGTATGGGACATCGGTGGTATAGTTGTGCGATGTGTAGTCGGTCATATCGCCCATTGCAACATACGACGCCACAATAGCATTCTCCGAGTCAAACTCTACTCTCCACGAGGTGTTATCATACTGGTCGCAGTCAAACTCACCCTCATAATCAACAATATAGACGCCCTTGTCGTTGCGGGGATACTCACCCAAAAGACCACCATTCGCATCGTATACCCTAACGGTGTTATACTCCTCGCCAAGGTTGTTCTGCTCAACGGTGATAATCGCAGCCGAATAGTAGGGATATATTGTGGGAATGGCCATATTGATGGGGGTGATACGACCCTTGACAAACTCTTTTGATAGAGAGTATGTTGCAACATTGGAATGACGGCGCTCACCACGCACTCTGTACGATACATCGCCATCTACCGAGCCGGGGAGAACAAACACCCAAATCTCGCTACCTGCATCAAAGCCCTCGGCACTCTCCACAGCGACAACATTCGACAGATTAGAGTAGGTGGGCTTAGCCTCAGGATTTGCTACATCGAAGGTGATATCGCCAACAACGCCAGAGCCCTCGGGGAAGGTAATCTCCAAGCGGTAGAAACGGCCACCATAGAGGTTGCGTCCCTCGGGCACGGTGATCTTCACGGCGTGCATCTGATGGCGCATGATGGTGTTAAGCTCCACGCTGTGGGTTGCAGAGAGTGCCGAGGCCGTAGCTGGCTCAGCAATCATGATGTCGTACTTGCCATCATAAGCACCCGACTGTACAGACGATACCGAGTAAGTAACCTGTGTGCCGTTAATTGAATCTGGCTTGGGGTAACTCATGTAGTAGGTGTAGTCGCCCTCTGCCATCTCACTTATGTTTGACACAAAATATGCCTTGTCGTACTCGGGGCTAAAGTAGCGCATAGTGAACTGCGTATTCTCGAAGGCGTAGCTACCCTCCGAGTTCAAAGCCCACACCGAGAGCTTATCGCCCTCTGCCCAACGCGTCGACATACCATCGGGACCGATAGCCGTACGCGTAGCCTCCATAGGCATCACAAATCCAACCTCCTCAATCTGCTCTGATGGATTAACAGGGTTATTGTCTGCCTCGCTGACACACGCCACAAAGCCACACGCCACAACCGCCAACAAGGTCAACTTCTTAATAATCTCCATAGAAAATATCTCCATTTTATTTTTAATCGCGACAAATATAGATTAAACTTTTTCATTGAAAAAATAAATTCAACGAAACGCCCCATTTGTAAAATCAATAAGTTGTAGCCGACTCATATAATGAGTGCGACCCCGAAGTCTCTTCAAACTTCGAGGTCGCAACCACTATAATTATGCTTTTTTTCGCTTTTTTGTCCCTTTTGGATTATTTGCGCACAAAGGTCATGTTCGATGTACGCACTACGGGCATCTTATCAACAACGATATCCTCATTGCGTACGAATGCATTGTTGACAACCAAGCTATTAAGAGGCATCGAAGCACGAGTTACCTCACCCAGGTAGTAATCCACAAACTCCTGTGCATCACCCGCACCATCGCGAGTACAGATGAAGCGCTCGCGATATACGGGGCTTGGGTTGTCGTCATAGTCGAATGCCACGGCAGCAATCATCATCTCCACATCGTACTCACCGCGGAAGTATGCGGGTGTCCAGTATGCACCAACGTTGTAGAGGTTGTCGATAAGGATGTCGTCGCTAAACTGCTCGGGATCATCCAAGCCCTCCTGATATGTGAAGATAGTGAAGAGATAGCCTGAGCAATCGCCCTCAATCTCCACGGTCATGGGCAGGATAACCTGACCCTGATAGTTGCTGAAGTAGTCGGGATTGATAGCGTAGACCTCGTCGCCATCGTAGTAGGCATCGAAGCCCGCAGTAATCTTGATATCGGCGATGATGGCAACTTCGGTTCTAAACTCGCCACCTGTGCGCATTGTACCTGTGTACTCGAAGCTATCGGGGCTCATTGGGATAATCACGATGTGGTACTCCGTGTCGGGTTTAAGCTGCGAAAGACGGCTCGAAACTTTGCCCTGTGCCAACTCATAGTAGCTAAACTCCCAGTAATCACCATAGTATGCCTTGTTGTAGGTCTCCCAGATGTAGTCCTTAATCTCCTCTTCGCTCATCGACGCCTCGAAGACATTCCAGTAGTACCACACGCTATAGTCCGTGGGGATAATCGACACGCGAGCCTCGCGGTCGTCAACCTCCGTAACCTCGATGTTGTACTGACACGCCTCGATGTCGCCGGCCGCGGCAGTGGTGATATTCTTGCGCACTATCTTTGTAGTCAGCGTACCTGCCTCATAACCAAAGAGTAACACGGCGTAGTCGGTATCAGCCTCAAGACCACTGAACGTGCCCTCGATATCGCCGTTGAAGAGGTAGTTATAGAGGAACGATGTGCCATAGTTGCCAAGGATATAGTTGAAAATCTCGGCATCGTCGCGCATCTTACCAATCTCCTTCGAGGGGATAGCAAACATTGCGTATGGGTCATCGTTCGTAGTCTTCACCTTGACGTAGAACGTAGACTGCGTGATGTCAGAAATCTCCATCGAGAGCTGATTTTCCGACGCTGGGATAGTGCCAATCTCGAACTCCTCGAACGACACATCACTCAAACGCTTACACTCCTCGTTCCACTTGAAGGCAAAGGCGATATACTTGGTGTTTGCCATGCCCTCAAATTCGTATGCCGTAGCCAAGTAGTCGGTGTTGTACTCAAAGGTCTCGGCAAGGGTGTAGTCCCACGCTGCGTAGTCCTCGACCATATCGGCAATCACAGCATCTGCTGCTACGTTGATATCCTTACCATAGAGGGTCTCGTAATCCTCGTAGGTGATAAGGTTATTGTAGTATGCCACGCCTTCGTGCGAAGGTGTAATTGCGATGTGGGCGATGGCACGGTTCACGGTGATATCGAAGTCGAAAGTCACATCATTTCCCGCATAAGGCGCCTCGGTCTTGAAGGCCTCAGAGTAGAGTGATGTGGTCTTTTCGCCCGCAGTGTTCATGCCGTAGATGTAGACTACATACTCCCACTCGGGGTCGAGTCCCGCCATGCGGATATTAGAGTGTGAACCCTTGCTTAAGATTGCTGATAGGTACTCCTCAAGTGACATGCCATTCTCCTCCGCCATAGCGTTGTAGTAGCGCATATCCTCATCTAAAATCTCATCCTCGCTCATCTGGTCGAACCACACTTTGTCGACAATCTGTCCAATCCATGTAGTCTTCTCATCGAGCGCATTTACGCTGAATATGACGGCCGTAGCCTCGACATCCTCAACCTTCAAAGCAAGAGGATCCATCCACGCCTTCTGATTGATAGTCACGCTATTTGTATCGTTACCATAGCCTAGAGTGAGCTTCACAGAGCGCTCCTCACCGCTATCGTTTTTCGCCACGGTAATATCCACGAACGAGGCAGTAATAACATCTACCGACACCCACTCTGCATCACACGCCACCTCGAGCCCCACACCCTCTGCGGGCTTTACAATCGCGTAGTTGATACGGAATGTATCACCCTCGGGCTGTGCCTCGAGCGACTCAACATAGAGCGTAATATTACTAACCTTAACATCTGGCTCGCGCTGACACGACACCAACACAAAAGCGAGTGCCATGACTACTGTCATCGCACTACGCACGAAAGAAATCAATCTCATTTTTATCGCTTTTTTGATTCAATTACTGCATCGATATAGGCCTTAATCTTTGGCGCGGGATCCTCCCAGCCCTCGGGCTTGATGACCTTGCCATCCTTGGGGTTGTAGTGGGGTTTGCCATCGGGCCATAGCTTCGCCATGTTGGCCTGCTGAACGATTGAGAACAACTCGTCGGCCTCCAAGCCCATCTCTACCATTGTGCCGAGTGCAAAGTACATAAGGTCGATCATAGCGTCGGCCTGCTCGTAGATGTCATCGGCGATGAGGAACTCTGCAACCTCCTCCTGCATCCACTTGGCACGCGACAAGGCGCGCTTCTTATCAATCATCTTGGGCTCCGCAGCCACAGGATGGCCAAACTTTTCGTGAAACTCACGAACATCATTCCACTCTTTCTTCATATTTATTTCTGTTTTATGTTATTCACTGCTACAAATATAGGCATTTTTTCGGTTTTTTTCGTAACTTTGCCGAAATTAAACATAAAATGTATTATGGCAATAACCATAAAAGCAAAGTTCAAGTGTAGCTCCGAGAAGATTTCGCAAGTGCCGAAGGATGACCTTAAGGATATAGCCTTTATCGGCCGAAGCAATGTAGGCAAGTCATCGCTCGTGAATATGCTCACGGGAGTGAAAAACCTCGCGAAGGTGTCGGGAACACCCGGCAAGACGAAGCTCATAAACCACTTCCTCATAAACGACAGCTGGTACTTGGTCGACCTTCCAGGCTACGGCTATGCCAAGGTGTCAAAGACCGAGCGCGGTGAGTTCTCGAAGATTATAACCGACTATGTCTTGAAGTGCGAGAAGATGCACTTTCTGTTTGTGCTTGTCGATTCGCGCCTCGAGCCCCAGAAGATAGACCTCAAGTTTATAGAGATGCTCGGCGAGAATGGCATACCATTTGGCATCATCTTCACCAAGACCGACAAACTATCTCAGGCACAGCTAAATCGTAGCATCACCGCGTACAAGAAGACTCTCGCGGAGATGTGGGAGGAGCTACCTCCAATGCTCACATCGTCAAGCGAAAAGGGCTCGGGAAGAGAGGAGATACTCACCTTCATCGAGGAGTGCTTGGCAAATTATTAGAAAATAAGCGCCGAAAAAGTTGCTTATTCGGCTTATTTGACCTACTTTTGTATCAGTTAAGTTAACCTAACCTAATTTTATATTATGGCAATCCATAAAATTAAATTCTTTGCTGGCCGTGGCTCACGCTACCTCGCAGAGAAGATCGCTGCCGAGTATGGCATCAAGCTTGGTGACTCTGACGTTTTGCAGTTTAGCGACGGCGAGTTCCAGCCTTGCTTCCACGAGTCTATTCGTGGTTGTACAGTATTTATCATCCAGTCTACGTTCCCACCTTCAGACAACTTGATGGAGCTCTTGATGATGGCTGACGCTGCTCGTCGCGCATCTGCTCACCAGGTTATCGCCGTTATCCCCTACTTCGGCTGGGCACGTCAGGATCGTAAGGACCGTCCACGCGTACCTATCACCGCACGCCTCGTAGCGAACATGCTTATCGCAGCAGGTGTTCAGCGCGTGATGACCATGGACCTCCACGCAGATCAGATTCAGGGTTTCTTCGACCTCCCAATGGATGCACTCTACGCATCGGGCATCTTCGTTCCCTACATCCAGAAGTTGAACATC
>JAZRAT010000124.1:0-6208 GCA_045634725.1 Alistipes sp.
TAGCAACATATACATCCACGCCCAACGCCTCGAACTCTGCCTTATAGAAGACCTCGCTTGCGGTGTTGAAGCCCAACACCACGCGGGGCTGCTTACCCTCGCTAAGAAGGCGCTTGCAGAGGTTATACATCGGGGGCACACCCACGCCACCACCTACAAGAAGTGGGCGCTGTGCTGCGTTCTCGGTAGAGAAGCCGTTGCCGAGGCCTGTGAGGATGTCGAGCTTCGTGCCTACCTCCATCTGGCGCATCTGCTCCGTGCCGCGACCCACTACCTTATATATAATAGTGAGCGTAGCGTCGTCGTAGTCGCACACCGAGATGGGGCGGCGCAAGAACTTACCCTCGAGCTCAAGGTTCACGAACTGCCCCGAGCGTGTGATATATTGCGTATCGCCCGCCAACACCATGCGGTAGACCGCAGGTGTTAGGGGCTCGTTAGATACGATAGTGTAAATTCCTTTCTTGAACATTGTTACTCTGCATCGATTGTCGACACGCCCAATGTAATCTCCTCCAATACGTCGAGAAGCACGCTTACGGTCTCGAGTGCGGTGAAGATGGTAACGTTGTTCTCAACGGCACAACGACGGATGTCGTAGCCATCGAGGCGAGCGCTATGCTGGTTGATGTCGATGGTGTTGATAACATAGTTTACATGGCCCTTGCGGATAGACTCGAAGATCTCGGTAGAGCCCTCGCTGAGCTTCTTGAGCATGCGGGTGCGGATGCCGTTCTCGCGCAAGAATGTAGCTGTACCGCCCGTAGCCTCGATGTTGAAGCCGAGCTCGTAGAAGCGGCGGATGAGTGGCAAGGCGCGTGGCTTGTCAGCATCGGCGATAGATACGAAGATAGTACCATAGTTTGCGATGGTCATGCCCGACGACTGCAACGACTTGTACAACGCGCGGCGCAATGATGAGTCGTAGCCGATAGCCTCACCCGTAGACTTCATCTCGGGAGAGAGGTAAGAGTCCACGCCACGAATCTTGGCGAATGAGAAGGCGGGAGTCTTGACATACCAGCGCTTCTTCTCCTCGGGAACTACGACATTGATGCCCTGCTCCTTGAGGCTCTTGCCGAGCATTACGTTTGTAGCGATGTTGGCCATAGGCATGCCTGTAGCCTTCGACAAGAAGGGCACGGTACGCGAAGAACGTGGGTTAACCTCGATGACGTAGACCATGTCGCGGTCGTCGGCGATGAACTGGATGTTGTACAAGCCGAGGATGCCAATCTCCTTACCGAGGCGGATGGTGTAGTCGATAATTGTGTCCTTAACCTTCTGGCTTACGCTGAATGTGGGGTATACGCTGATAGAGTCACCCGAGTGGATACCTGTGCGCTCAACGTGCTCCATGATACCGGGGATGAAGACATCGGTGCCGTCGCAGATGGCATCAACCTCCAACTCCTTACCCATGATATACTTATCAACCAATACGGGCTGGTCCTCGTTGACCTCAACGGCGGTCTTGAGGTAGTGGCGCAAAGCCTCCTCGTTCGATACAATCTGCATAGCGCGACCACCCAACACATAGCTTGGACGTACCAAGACGGGGTAGCCGATGCGCTCTGCGGCAGCAACACCGCGCTCGATGTCGGTGATGGCCTCAGCATCGGGCTGTGGGATGCCCACACGGCGCATGATAGCCTCGAAGCACTTTCTATCCTCAGCGTTGTTGATAGCCTCGATGCCTGTGCCGATAATCTCCACGCCGAGGTCTGCCAATGGCTTAGCGAGGTTGATAGCGGTCTGACCACCGAGTGATACTACAACACCCGTAGGCTTCTCCAACTCGATGACATTCATAACATCCTCCACGGTCAAAGGCTCGAAGTAGAGCTTGTCGCTGGTGGTGTAGTCTGTAGATACGGTCTCGGGGTTATTGTTGATGATGATAGCCTCGTAGCCCGCCTCGCGGATTGCCCAGATGGCGTGTACGGTAGAGTAGTCGAACTCGACACCCTGACCGATACGGATAGGACCAGAGCCGAGAACAACAATCTTCTTGCGGTCGGTTACGACAGACTCGTTCTCCTGTTCGTATGTAGAATATAGGTATGGCACCTTAGAGTCGAACTCCGCAGCGCAGGTGTCAATCATCTTATATACGGGGAAGATGTTGTTTGCCTTGCGCAAGAGGAATACCTCGCTCTCGGTCATGCCCCAGAGGCTGCCGATGAACTTATCGCTGAAGCCCATGCGCTTAGCCTCGTACAACACCTCTGCGTTCTTGGCGTTCTCCTTAACCACGCGCTCCATCTCCACGATGTTCTTGAGCTTCTCGAGGAAGAAGAGGTCAATCTTGGTGTTGTCGTAGACGTGCAAGAGGTCTACACCACGACGGATAAGCTCCGCGATGGCGTAGATGCGGTCGTCGGTGCCCTTGCGGATGTATGCGAGGATGCCCTCAACAGACATGGTGTCGAACTTCTTGTGGTAGATGTGGCATACGCCAGTCTCGAGTGAGCGAACAGCCTTCAAGAGGCCCTCCTCGAAAGTGCGACCTACAGACATTACCTCACCCGTAGCCTTCATCTGTGTGCCGAGCTCGTTCGATGCGTCGCTAAACTTATCGAATGGGAAGCGGGCAACCTTCGTTACGATGTAGTCCAACGTAGGCTCGAAGCTTGCGGGTGTGTTGGCAATCTGAATCTCGTCGAGGGTCATGCCGATGGCAACCTTCGCAGTAACGCGTGCGATGGGGTAGCCACTCGCCTTTGATGCAAGAGCTGATGAACGGCTCACGCGGGGGTTAACCTCGATGATGAAGTATTTGAATGAGAGGGGGTCGAGTGCGAACTGAACGTTACAACCACCCTCAATCTTGAGTGCGCGGATGAGTTTCAAGGCGCTTGAGCGGAGCATGTTGTACTCCTTGGCAGCAAGTGTCTGGCTGGGCGCAACAACGATAGAGTCACCCGTGTGGATACCTACGGGGTCGACGTTCTCCATCGAGCAGATGGCGATAGCCGTGTCGTTCTTGTCGCGCATAACCTCGAACTCAATCTCCTTGTAGCCCTTGATGCTCTTCTCGACCAAAACCTGATGGATGGGCGAGAGTGCCAAGGCGTTACGCATGGTGTCGCGCAACTCCTCCTCGTTGTCGGCAAAACCACCACCTGTACCACCGAGCGTGAAGGCGGGGCGCAAGACTACGGGGTAGCCAATCTCCTTCGCTGCCTCGACACCCTCCTCGATAGAGTTGGTGATGCGTGAGGGGATGACGGGCTCGCCAATGCGTACGCAGAGGTCCTTGAACAACTCGCGGTCCTCGGCCTCCTCAATAGAGGTGAACGATGTACCCAAAATCTCGACACCACACTCCTCAAGGATGCCCTTCTTTGCCAACTGCACGGCGAGGTTCAGGCCTGTCTGGCCACCCAAGCCGGGAACGATAGCATCGGGGCGCTCATAGCGGATAATCTTTGCCACATACTCCAATGTAAGTGGCTCCATGTAGACCTTATCAGCGATGTTGGTATCGGTCATGATGGTTGCGGGGTTGGAGTTAACAAGGATAACCTGATAACCCTCCTCCTTGAGCGCGAGGCACGCCTGTGTACCTGCGTAGTCGAACTCGGCAGCCTGACCAATAACGATAGGGCCAGAGCCGATAACCATTACTTTCTTTATATCTGTTCTCTTTGGCATAGTCTACTCCTCCATCAGTTTAATGAATTTATCAAATAGGTAGGCGCTGGTTGACTCGGGGCTGCAGTCGGGCTGATACTGCACAGAGAAGACATTGTCCTCCTTAACCTCGATACCCGCGATGGCGTTGTCCAAGATGTTGCGGTGCGTAATGGCAATAGGTGTAGCGGCCAACGACGCCTCGCTAACGGCATAGCCATGGTTCTGAACTACAATCTCGAGCTTACCGCTCTCCAAGTTCTTAACGGGGTGGTTAGCACCGCGGTGGCCGACCTTCATCTTCTCGATGGCTGCGCCGTAGCTCATGGCGATGAGCTGGTGACCGAGGTCCACACCGAAGATTGGCAATTTACCGCGCAACTCCTTGAGCGTGTTGCATACGATGGCTGCATCGGCGGGGTTACCTGGGCCGTTCGATACGAAGAGGCCGTCGGGGTTGAAGGCCATAATCTCCTCGGCTGTAGAGTTGTAAGGCACGATGGTGACATTGCAACCCTTGGCGTTGAGCTGGCGGATGAAGCTATACTTGATACCGCAGTCCAAGGCCACGACATCCCACTTATGGTTGGGCGTACGCGAGAACCAACGCTTCTTGCAGCTGATGCGCTCCAAGAGGTTTGACTTAAGCTCCGTAGTGCGGATAAGCTCCATAGCCTCGTCGTGCGACATGTTGATGTCAACGATAGCGGCACGCTGTGTGCCCTCGTTGCGGATGATGCGTGTAATCATACGAGTGTCGACGCCACTGATAGCGGGGATGTCCAACTCCTCGAAGGTCTCGTTCATGGTCTTTGTGTAGCGGAAGTTGCTGGGTGCCTCGCAGCACTCGCGAACAACCATACCACCCATTGCGGGGTACTTACTCTCGTAGTCCTCGTCCATAAATCCGTAGTTGCCCATCAAGGGGTAAGTCATCACTACAATCTGGTCGGTGTACGTTGGGTCGGAAACAATCTCCTGATAGCCCACCATAGAGGTGTTGAACACAATCTCGCATACCGCGTTACGGTTCGAGCCGAATCCATAGCCTGGAAACTCTTTGCCGTTCTCAAGTACAAGTTTCTTGGTAAAAGGTTTCATCTGCTTAAATGCTTTATATTATTTTGTTTTGTTGTCATATACAATCTCACCGCGGTGTAGCGTCATCACCACATCGCCTACCATCTCACGGCCATCGAACATCGAAATCTTACCCATAGAGTAGAACTTCTCGCTGTCGACACGCCACTCTTTCTCCGTATCCAAGAGCACCACATCTGCGCGGTCACCCTCGTTGAGTCCACCCTCGATGCGGAATACCTTGCGGGGGTTGAGGCTCATAAGCTCCACCAAGCGCTCCATGGTGATGACACCCTTGCGTACCAAGTGGGTGTTCAGCGCAGCAAAGGCGGTCTCGAGGCCCACGATGCCCATGGCGCTATCTTTCAGTCCGCGCGACTTCTCCTCGACGCTATGTGGGGCGTGGTCCGTAGCAATCATGTCGATGGTGCCATCCTTGATGCCCTCAACAAGTGCAGCCCTATCCTCTGCCGAGCGCAAAGGTGGGTTCATCTTCCAGCGTGCATCCTCCTCGAGGTCCATGTCGGTGAAGATGAGGTAGTGGGGACCCGTCTCGCATGTAACCTTAACGCCACGCGCCTTGGCCTCGCGTACCAACTGCACGGTCTCCTTTGTAGATATGTGGCACACATGGTAGCGGCAGCCCAAGCGCTCCGCAATCTCTATGTCGCGCTTTACCTGCTCCCACTCGCTCTCCGAGCAGATGCCCTTGTGGCCATGTGCCTTGGCATACTCGCCATCGTGGATGTAGCCACCCTTGAGCAACTCCTCAACCTCGCAGTGTGCCGCGATGAGTTGGTCGTGCTTCACCGCCTCGGTCATGGCGCGCTCCATCATGCCGTCAACCTGTACGCCGCTGCCGTCGTCCGAAAAGGCGCAAACCTTACCAACGAGCGATGCCATGTCCACGAGTTCCTCGCCCTTGCGGCCGATGGTGATTGCGGCATAGGGCAACACCTCAATCTTTGCGTCGCGGTCGATGATATCCTGCTGCGCCTTGAGGTTCTCTACGCTATCGGGAACGGGGTTGAGGTTGGGCATTGAGCACACGGTGGTATATCCGCCACGCGCTGCCGCCATCGTACCCGTAGCGATGCGCTCCTTATATCCGTAGCCTGGCTCGCGGAGGTGTACATGCACATCGACAAATGCGGGTGCCACGACCAAGCCCTCGGCGTTGATGATGCGGTCATCTGCCGTAGGCTCAATATGTTCTCTGCGCTCGCTGATGCGACCATCGGTGATTGCTATATCCTGCTTGCCGACTCCTACGACGAAGCCGTTCTTAATGATAGTTCTTGTGTTAGCCATATCCTCGACCTTACTATAAAAAATAAGCGGCCCAAAGAGCCGCTAAAATCAATTAAAAACAGTGAATGCCAAACCATTAAAACCTCGACGACAACACGCCACCTGTGGGAGAGCCTGTGCATTAGAGATATGGTTGTACATCGCGCGTTTCATAGTGTTATATATAATTGGCGCAAAGATA
>JAZRAT010000125.1:0-10419 GCA_045634725.1 Alistipes sp.
GTGACATTGTGACAACGTGACAACACAACATTCGGGAGCACCACAACCCATTTCACTGAAGGCTATTGATTGAGAGGTCGAGAATGACCACTTATCACAAGAAATAACTATCACAAGAAATAACGCTAATAACGCTACCCCACGCCCCTGTTATTGCGTTATTTCGTTATTGCGTTATTTTCGGGGCGGGAGCACGCCTCTCTCGGTGTAGTACCAACGCAGTCTGCGTATTTGCAGTCCTCTCCCTCGCGGTGCTCAGGGCATTGAATATAGCCATTACTATGACTATCTATACTACCATCTAAATGGCTATATAAATAACTATATTAGTATATATATGGGTCAATAGGGGTGGGTATGGTCTTGTCCCCGTATTGCCCCTACTACTCACTATTATCAGTGTAGTATGCCATCAGTAAATATAGTGAGTATTAATATACTATGTCTATTACACTATGTAATATTACACATAGTGTGATGCGCAGTCAGAGCCATCTATGCGGTAGTTACCACACATAGTAAAATAAATATAAATATAGTAGTGGCAACTCGCGCATATTTCTTGTGATAAGTGTGATAACGACAAGACGTCATCCCGAGGAGCGGAGCGACGTGGGGATCTCGAATGATTAGTAATTAGTAATGTGCGTTGACAATGTTGGCGCTATACTCTGTCATTCTGAACGCAGTGAAGAATCTCCTCGAAGCCGACCAGCGACAACCCGCGTTGATAGCGCATAGCCAGCGAGGAGATCCTTCGTTCCACTCAGGATGACATAGAGAACGAAAGATTGCCGCGGCTTATTCCAAGCCTCGCAATGACGAGTTAAAGATTGCCACGAGCCTAACGGCTCTCGCAATGACGGCGCTGAGTATCAACATCGCAATGGCGGAGTACCCGCCCCGATAATAACAAAATAACGCAATAACGAAATAACGCAATAACGCGGGGTGGGGGTAGCGTTATTTGCGTTATTAGGCGTTATTAGGCGTTATTAGGTGTTGATGTTGTCACATTGTCACAATGTCACACTGTCACAAGGGGTGGGGGTGGTGTGACTGATGTGACAAGTGTGATTGGTAATGATGTCGTGTGTTCTCAGCCTGAACGCTACACTCTGTCATCCCGAACGCTACACTCTGTCATTCTGAACGCAGTGAAGAATCTCCTCGAAGCCGACCAGCGACAACCCGCATTGATAGCGCATAGCCAGCGAGGAGATGCTTCGCGTTGCTCAGCATGACACACTGCGAGAGATTGCCACGACTTGTTCCAAGCCTCGCAATGACGCCACAACGGGCTTTTTCGAGCTATTTTTCGCGCCATTTATTTTGCAATTCCATTTTTTATTCCTATCTTTGTGCGTTTTATGCGAGAGACCTTTATATTGAAAATATAAACAAAGAATATCATATGAGCACCGAACAGGAAAAAGTAATGAAACACGAGGAGGAGTATTCAGCATCGAATATCCAAGTCCTCGAGGGTCTGGAGGCTGTGCGTAAGCGCCCCGCGATGTATATCGGCGATATTGGCGAGAAGGGTCTCCACCACCTTGTTTATGAGGTTGTGGACAACTCTATCGACGAGGCGTTGGCTGGCTACTGCACCGACATCTATGTAACCATCCACGAGGACAACTCTATCTCGGTTCGCGACAACGGACGTGGTATCCCCACCGACTGGCACGAGAAGGAGGGCAAATCGGCCCTCGAGGTTGTACTCACCGTGCTCCATGCGGGTGGTAAGTTCGACAAGGGCAGTTACAAGGTTTCGGGTGGTCTCCATGGCGTGGGTGTGTCGTGCGTGAATGCGCTCTCTACACTCCTCATAGCGGAGATTCACCGTGGCGGTAAGATATACAAGCAGACCTACTCGAAGGGCGCACCTACATCAAAGGTGGAGATTGTTGGCGACTGCGAGGACCGCGGTACTACAATCACCTTCAAGCCCGATGCCGAGATTTTCTCACTTACCCAGGAGTATAAGTATGCCATCCTTGCCAATCGTCTCCGCGAGTTGGCGTTCCTTAATAAGGGTATCCACCTCACACTCACCGACCACCGCGTGAAGGATGAGGAGGGCAACTCGCTCTCGGACCACTTCTACTCGGAGCATGGTCTCTCGGAGTTCGTCGAGTACCTCGATGCCACACGCGGCCAGAAGATTATCGAGAACATCATCTACCTCGACACCGAGGAGAGTGGCGTACCCGTGGAGGTGGCCATGCAGTACAACGATTCGTACTCGGAGAACGTACACTCCTACGTCAACAACATCAACACCATAGAGGGTGGTACGCACCTTACGGGCTTCCGCTCTGCACTCACGCGTACGCTTAAGAAGTATGCCGAGGAGAGTGGCATGCTCGCGAAGTTGAAGTTCGACATCAATGGTGACGACTTCCGCGAGGGTCTCACCGCCGTGGTTTCGGTGAAGGTTGCAGAGCCCCAGTTCGAGGGTCAGACAAAGACGAAGCTCGGTAATGACGATGTTGCGGGCGTGGTGAACCGCGCGATGTCTGCGGCGTTGAGCAACTACCTCGAGGAGAACCCCAAGGATGCCAAGGCTATCGTTCAGAAGGTCATCCTTGCGGCACAAGCACGCCATGCTGCGCGTAATGCTCGCGAGGCCGTACAGCGCAAGACCGTGTTGTCGGGTGCGGGCCTTCCAGGTAAGTTGGCGGACTGCACCAGCCGTGACCGCTCTATCGCCGAGATTTTCTTCGTCGAGGGTGACTCTGCGGGTGGTACTGCAAAGCAGGGCCGCGACCGCAACTTCCAGGCTATCATGCCCTTGCGTGGTAAGATTTTGAACGTGGAGAAGGCTCAGGAGCACCGCATGTGGGAGAACGAGGAGATTAAGAATATGTTTACGGCGCTTGGTGTATCTATCGGTACGGCGGAGGATAGCAAGGCGTTGAACCTCGAGAAGTTGCGCTACGACAAGATTATCATCATGACCGATGCCGATGTCGACGGCTCGCACATCGCAACCCTCATGCTCACATTCTTCTTCCGCAAGATGAAGGCCCTCATCGAGAATGGCCACATCTACATCGCTACACCCCCATTGTACCTCGTTAAGAAGGGCAAGCAGGAGCGTTACTGCTGGACAGACAAGGAGCGTGACGAGATTACTGCGGAGTTTGGTGCTAAGGGCACTCATATTCAGCGCTATAAGGGTCTTGGTGAGATGAACGCGCAGCAGTTGTGGGACACCACTATGAACCCCGACACTCGCATCTTGCGTCAGGTTACGGTGGAGAATGCTGCCGAGGCCGACCACATCTTCTCAATGCTCATGGGCGATGAGGTACCCCCACGTCGTGAGTTTATCGAGAAGAATGCGCACTATGCAAACATCGACGCCTAAGAAGTGTCTAACAAGGCTACTTCTTAATAATAATGAACGGAAGGGGTTGCGCTGAATGGTGTGACCCCTTGTTATAAACAACCCATACCATGAAAGTTACAGTTATTGGCGTTGCTGGTGGCACGGGCTCCGGCAAGTCTACCCTCGTTAAGCGCCTTCAGGAGGCCTTCCGCAACGACGATGTCGCGACCCTCTGCCATGACTACTACTATAAGGCACACCCCGAACTCACCTACGAGGAGCGCACGAAACTCAACTACGACCACCCCGCAGCCTTCGACACCGACATGCTTGTGGAGCACATCCGCACGCTCAAGTCGAACGTACCCATCGAGCACCCCGTCTACTCCTTCGTCGACCACAACCGCACCGAGGAGCGCGTCTTAGTAAAACCCTCGCGCGTAATCATCGTCGACGGCATCCTCATCTTCGAGAATAAGGAGTTGCGCGAGTTGATGGACATCAAGGTCTATGTGGACACCGATGCCGACCTACGCCTTGCGCGCCGTATCTTGCGCGATGTGTGCGAGCGTGGCCGTACCATGCAGTCGGTCATCGAGCAGTACACCACGACCGTTAAGCCCATGCACGAGGAGTTCGTCGAGCCCTCAAAGAAGCATGCAGATGTGATTATCCCCGAGGGTGGTTTTAACTCTGTTGCCGTGGGCATGCTTATTGAGAACATCCGCTCGCTCATCAGCAAGGAGTAACACGGCGCCACCAATACTCTGTCATTCTGAGTGTAACGAAGAATCTCCTCAGAGCCGACCAGAGACAACCCGCATTGACAGCGTATAGCCAGCGAGGGGATTCCCACGGTCGCTATGCTCCCTCGGAATGACGGTGGATAGCGTATAGCCAGCGAGGAGATGCTTCGACTTCGCTCAGCATGACATAGCATAGAGCCAACACAATGACACCATACCCCGTCATTGCGAGGCTTGGAACAAGCCGTGGCAATCTCTCACGCTCAGCACGACACAACAACTAACAACTTAACTACATGGACTTTAGGTTAGTCGCAGGATACGCGCCCACGGGAGACCAACCCGAGGCGATAGAGAAGATGGTGCAGTCGATAGCCAAGGAGGGCAGTCGTGGCACCACCCTCCTCGGTGTGACAGGCTCGGGCAAGACCTTCACCGTAGCCAATGTCATCGAGCGACTCAACCGCCCCACGCTCGTCATCAGCCACAACAAGACCCTCGCGGCACAGTTGTATCAGGAGTTCAAGAACTTCTTCCCCGAGAATGCCGTGGAGTACTTCGTGTCCTACTACGACTACTTCCAGCCCGAGGCATACATCCCCTCCACCGACACATACATCGAAAAGGACCTCGCCATCAACGACGAGATTGAGCAGATGCGCCTCAAGACCGTGGCCACGCTGCTCTCGGGCCGCAGGGATGTCATCGTGGTATCGAGCGTCTCGTGCATCTATGGCTGTGGCAACCCCGAGGCCTTCCATGCCGCCGCCATCGAACTAAAGGTTGGCGATAGGCACAACCGCAACGACCTGCTTATCAGACTCGTAGACGCGCTCTACACACGCACCGAGTTGGCACTTCAGCCCTCCACCTTCCGCGTCACGGGCGAGACCATCGACATCATGGCATCGTTTGGCGAGTTCGGCAACCAGTGCTTCCGCATCATGTTCTTCGACCGCGAGATTGAGGCCATCTACAGCATCGACCCCGAGACGGGTCAGAAGCTCTCGTCGCTGGACTCAGTCACCATCTACCCCTCGAACCTCTTTGTCACCACACGCGAGAGCATAAACCGCGTTGTGGAGGAGATACGCGCCGACCTTGCCAAGCAAGTCGCCTTCTTCGAGCGCGAGGGCAGAGAGATTGAGGCTCAGCGCATTAAGCAGCGCGTGGAGTACGACATAGAGATGATAAACGAACTGGGCTACTGCTCCGGTATCGAGAACTACTCGCGCTATATGGATGGCCGTGCCCCAGGCTCGCGCCCCTTCTGCCTTATCGACTACTTCCCCAAGGACTTCATCACCGTCATCGACGAGAGCCACGTCACCGTGCCTCAGGTGCGCGGTATGTTTGGTGGCGACCGCTCGCGCAAGGAAAATCTTGTCGAGTATGGCTTCCGCCTCCCCGCTGCGCTGGACAACCGCCCCCTAAAGTTCGAGGAGTTCGAGCGCCTCGTGCCGCAGTCTATATACGTCAGCGCCACCCCTGCCGACTACGAGATTGCCGATAGCGAGGGCGAGATTGTTGAGCAGCTCATACGCCCCACACACATCGTCGACCCCCCACTGCGCCTACGCCCCTCGGAGCACCAGATAGACGACCTTTTAGACGATATAAACCGCGTTGTACACCGTGGCGAGAAGGTCATCGTCACGACCATCTCTAAGCGCTCGGCAGAGGATATGTCGGGCTACCTCGACCGCATAGGCATTCGCAACCGCTACATACACTCCGACATCGAGACCCTTAACCGCATCCAAATCCTCGAAGATATGCGCGAGGATAGGATTGACGTCATCGTGGGCGTCAACCTCTTGCGCGAGGGCATCGACCTCCCCGAGGTGAGCCTCGTTGCGATTATTGATGCCGACAAGGAGGGTTTCCTGCGTAACGTGAGGGCCATAACGCAGATTGCAGGCCGCGCCGCCCGCCACACCAACGGACAGGTCAACCTCTATGGCGACCGCCTCACGGGCACGCTGCGCACCTCACTCATCGAGAGCAACCGCCGCCGCGCCAAGCAGATAGCCTACAACCTCGAGCATGGCGTGCTACCCCGCCGTGCCAAGAAGAGTGGCTCGGGCAGCGCCCTCCTTTCGGAGCGCACAACCACCGAGGACACCACCCTCACTACGCTCCGCAACACCGATATCGCCTCTACGCCCTACAACGCGCCTCAAATCGCCCCTAATGGCGTCGCCGAGCCTACGGAGGACTACACCGCAACGCCCACCGCAAACACACTACAGGGCACGATAGAGACCCTTATAGAGGAGGCCCGCAAGGCCATGGAGGATGCCGCGAAATCACTCGACTTCGTATCCGCCGCGAAGCATCGTGACCGCATGCGCGAGCTCCAAAAACTCGCCTCCGAGAGCTCAAAATAGTTTTCCCGTCATTGCGAGGCTGATGCTATACTACGTCATTGCGAGGCTTGACACAAGCCGTGGCAATCTCTCGCAGTGCGTCATGCTGAGCGAAGCGAAGCATCCCCTCAAAGCCGACCATAGACTACGCAAGTAACCCCAACACCAAGCCCAAAATACTCGCCTCCGAGAGCAAGAAGTAGCTCGCTTATATCAATTCAACACACCCCACATCTTCCACATTGCGAAAATTCCTTCGCAAAGCATTGCTATATTTATGCATCATTACCGCATAATATCCCATAACACCGAATAATATAGATAGGCGAGGTGGCACACTATTCAGAGAAGACAACCATCACACCGCAACGCCGAATCATACATCACACAAGCCATACAACAAACAAGCGAGAAAAGCAAAAGGTGTAGTCAGCCAAAGACTACACCTCCTAATGTATCATATAGTATAGCGCATCACCACGGCGAGAGAACCCCAACGCCAGGACGCAACACACCCCCAAAGCCTAAAACTCCGTGAAGCTCTCGAACGTGCGGTCGGCATAGAGAACAATCACGCGCGACACCTTTTTACCCGCACTTTTGGGAGTAGAAAAAATGGGAGCAAAATCATTTTCTTCGATTTTTTTAGGCTCCGAGAATTCGTTATTCTGGGGCGCATCGAAGGGCAGCGATGGAGCAGCGAGCTCAACATTGAGATACTCCTGGGCAGGGGTAGTGGTGGATGACGCCTCACCGCGGAAGATCTCCGAACTGTCGAGCAACAACCAATCGGGGTTGATATCGGGGAACGCCTTGAGGATTTTGACCACCAAATCGAAGCTCGGCTTGTTTCGTCCCGACAGAATATGCGACAATCCAGAGGGCTGTATTTCGAGTAGGCGAGCGAGCGATGTCGCTGTGAGCCCCTTGTTTTTTAGCAAAAACTCCAATTTTTCCTTCATAATCTGTAATTTTTACAAAGGTACAAAAATTATTCTTGTAAAGCAAATTTTCCTTACAAAAGTAAAGAAACACAAATTGTTAATAACTTTCACATTTGTAAATTACGCAATTATGTAAATACCGATAATTCAAACCACCTACAAGAATTTTAAGGTAATAAACGTAACTTCCTATAATAACGCATCTTACACACCATTCAAACAATTTCAACGCCATTATAACACCAACATCGCTTTTCAGGCGCATTTTAATACAATTGATTTTAGATGAATTTTTGTAACCACTCATTTTTAAGTAGTTAGAAATTAATATCAATTATTTTAACATAGCTAAAACAGGGTAAAATAGAGGGTTCAATGGAGTTCAACGAAACGTGACAAGTGTAATGAATTGGAGTTATTAACAGATATGTTTATGATTACTTTTGTAAACAAAGAGTTAACTATACAGTTGTAATCGTTTTACATTTGTAATTACAATTGTAAAGCCATGACAAATTTACAACGGTAAAGTGCGAGATAAGTGCGAAAAATGGGGAGTGTTGATAACAGGGATAGATTATGTTAAATAAAAATATAGGGCACTATGTTGATAACATAATACCCTATTGTAGTTCAACAACTTACAAGTTGTTAACAATCATTTTTTACTGCAAAGACTTTGCGATTTCGAGGAACTCTTCTGTTGACAACTCGAGCTTCTTTGCACCAAAATCAACATCTTTTTCGGTGTTCATAGGCACCAGATGGATGTGTGCATGGGGTACTTCGAGGCCCAAAACCACCGTTGCAACCTTTTTACATTGTGTAGTTGCCTGAATTTTCTTCGCAATCTGTTTCGCGAATACTATCATCTCAGCCAACTCATCATCCTCGAGGTCGTAGAAATAGTCAACCTCGCGCTTGGGAATAACCAAAGTGTGTCCCTTTGCCAAGGGAGCGATGTCGAGGAACGCATAGAAGCGCTCGTTCTCGGCAACCTTGTAGCTGGGGATTTCGCCCGCTACAATTCGTGAAAAAATTGTCGCCATAGTTAAGTATGAAATTTAGTATAAAATTGTCTTATTTTCCATCATCCATTACTAAGCGGGAGTTGCCACCCTATCACTCGCATATTCTTATCTACCTACCCTATGCACTGGCTTTAGCTCTCAACCCAAAAGGCAATAACCGCAGCTCGCGACAAAGAACCAAATGGAAGGGAGAGTGCAAAGCAAGGAGCGTTGCGAGGCATCAGGTATTAAGCAGGCGCTTTACCCTATCGACGCCCTTAATCTGACGGATATTATCCAACAGCGCATTGAGGCTCACGATATCCTTGACATACAAACTTATCGTTCCCTCGAACATGCCATCGTGCGAATGGATATTTATAGCGCGCATATTTATGCTGAAATCTGCTGTTATAATACGCGTCAAATCCAAGAGTACTCCAGGGCGGTCGATACCGCTAAGCTCAACAGAGGCAAGATACGAGACCGCCTTCTGCTGCGACCACCTTATCTCCTCCTTCACGATGTTGTCGCCCGACTGCGCAGCCAATCGAATAAGCGTGTCGCAGGTCGACTTATGCACGACGATAACCCCACTCTTGGGATCGCGATAGCCAACGACATTGTCGCCAGGGATGGGCTCGCAACACTCCGCCATGATAAACTCCGGAGCGTCACCTCTACCCTCCTCGTTGATGGTATCATCCAGCGTCGAGCCATCATCATCGAAGTCGAGTTCCTCTACATCGTCGCCCTGTGCCTCGCTCTCCGAGCCGGGCAAAAGGAGCTTCCAGAACTTCATAATCTTGCGTGGCGAGTTCTCCCTAAGTAGCTTATCGAGGTTGTCGAGGCTGATGATTCCCGCGCCAATCTTGCTATAGAACTCATCCTTATTTCGACACTCATACGCAGGCATCAGCTTACGCAACACACGACCACTGAGCGTCACGTTATACTCCTCAAGGCGTGCGCGCAGAAGCTCCATGCCGTAGTCTATATTATCCTCACGCTCACGCTTCAGGTAGTCCTGAATCGACTGACGCGCCTTGCTTGTGATGACGGCATCGAGCCACTCTGCCTTGGGGTGGGCATTCTCCGCCGTGATGACCTCAATCTGGTCGCCACTATTCAACAGTGCCGTAACGGGCTTAATCTTGTGGTTTATCTTCGCACCGATGGCGTGGTCGCCAATCTTGGTATGTATCTCGTAGGCGAAGTCCAAGACCGAAGCGCCATAGGGCAGTGACTGAGGCTCTCCCTTGGGCGTGAAGACCACGATGTCGCTCTTGTACAACGAGAGTTTGAAGTTATCGAGGAACTCAAGGGCGTTCTCCGAGGGGCTGTTCAGCGCATCGCGCACCTTCTTCAGCCAGCGGTCGAGGCCATCCTCCTCCTGCGTGATTGATGCGTGCTTATACTTCCAGTGTGCTGCGAAGCCACGCTCCGCGATGTCGTCCATGCGCTCGGTGCGCACCTGCACCTCTACCCACGTACCCTCGGGGCCCATCACCGTAGAGTGTAGCGCCTCGTAGCCGTTGGACTTGGGTATGCTTATCCAGTCGCGCAAGCGGTCGGGCTTGGGTGTGTAGATGTCCGTGACGCAGGAATATACCTGCCAGCACTGCGTCTTTTCGGATGGGAAGGGCAGAGCCTTGAAGACGATGCGTATGGCAAAGAGGTCATAGACCTCCTCGAAGGGTATCTCCTTGCGACGCATCTTGTTCCAGATGGAGTAGATGCTCTTGACGCGTGCCGATATCTCGTACTGGAACTTATTGCGGTCCAGAACCTCACGTATGGGTCTTATGAAGCGCTCGATATACTCCTCGCGCTCGCTCTTCGTGGCGTCAATCTTACGGCGTATCTCCTCATACTCCTCCGGAAAGCGATACTTCATACACAAGTCCTCCAACTCGCTCTTTATGGCGTGGAGGCCGAGGCGGTATGCCAGCGGCACAAAGAGGTAGATTGTCTCGCTCGTAATCTTTATCTGCTTGTTGCGGGGCATGGCAC